>NZ_JAUBQW010000081.1:0-29957 GCF_036701485.1 Microcoleus sp. Pol11C3
TTCTTGAGTTCCTGACTGAATCTGTTTTGAGTGCTCGTTCTGGTCAGATTTCTCCCTCTCTTCTGCCAGGCTAACCCTGTGAACTTATACACTACTATGTGTACGATCGCGCCTCCAAAACCTGCACCTTTCTATTTAGCAACCAGCCTAAACTCGAAGGGCTACCACTATCATCAATGGAACCCATTTCTTACACCGCAAGAGATGGTTTAACCATTCACGGCTACCTGACAAAACCTGTCGGCGTCGCCACACCCGTACCCGCAGTCTTGCTAGTTCACGGCGGCCCCTGGGCACGCGATACTTGGGGTTACAATCCACAAGCCCAATGGCTAGCAAACCGAGGTTACGCCGTCCTACAAATCAATTTTCGCGGTTCCACCGGCTACGGCAAAGCCTTTCTCAATGCCGGGAATCGCGAATGGGCAGCTAAGATGCACAACGACTTGCTAGATGGGGTTAATTGGCTTGTAGAAACAGGAATTCCCCAACAGGATAAAATTGCGATTATGGGCGGTTCCTACGGCGGTTATGCCGCCTTAGTAGGATTGACTTTTAGTCCCGATGTTTTTGCTTGCGCCGTCGATATTGTCGGGCCAAGCAATTTGATTACGCTGCTGCAAACTATTCCCCCTTACTGGGAACCGATCAAAGCAAGTCTGTATCACCGCGTGGGCAATTTGGAAACAGAACCAGAGTTTTTGAAATTGCGATCGCCCTTATTTTTTGTCGATCGCATCGAGAAACCTTTACTAATCGGCCAAGGTGCCAACGACCCGCGAGTGAAATTAGCAGAAAGCGAGCAAATTGTCAATGCCATGAAGCAAGCCGACAAACCTGTAGAATACGTGCTTTATACAGACGAAGGACACGGATTTGCGCGGCCAGAAAATCGCCTGCACTTTTATGCGATCGCCGAAGAATTCCTCGCCAAATATTTAGGAGGCAGATTTGAACCTGCGGGCAATATTGCCAATCATTCCGGTGTGATAAATCCGCCAACAACTAACAACTGACAAATGACTAAAGTTATTTTTTTAGATGCAGCCGGTACACTATTTGACGTTCGCGGCAGCGTCGGCGAAGTCTACGAAAAACTAGCCAATAGTTTTGGAATAACAGTTAATAGTGAAGACTTAAATGCAGCATTTTCCCAAAGCTTCGCCTCAGCAAGTCCGATGGCATTTCCCGGAAGAGAATTAGCAAAAATTACCCAACTAGAATTTGAATGGTGGCAAGCAGTTGCCGCGAAAGCTTTTCAAATAGCAGGTGTTTTCAACCAATTTTCAGACTTTGCCAAATTCTTTGCCGAACTCTACGCTCATTTTGCCACCGCCGAACCTTGGTTCGTCTATCCCGACGTATTCCCAGCATTAAATAAGTGGCAGCAACAAGGAATTGAATTAGCAGTAGTATCGAATTTCGATTCCCGAATTTATGCCGTATTAAAAGCACTCAATTTAGCTGAATATTTCACATCAGTGACAATTTCTACCGAAGTGGGTGCAGCAAAACCCGATTCTCAAATTTTTACCGCCGCTTTGCAAAAGCACAACTGCATTGCCCAGAATGTGTTGCATATCGGGGACAGCTTCAAAGCAGATTATTGTGGTGCTAAAAATGCGGAATTAAACGCAATTTGGTTGAATCGCCAACAGGAAAAAGTAGAAGCAGGCAAATTGCTTTTAACTGAAACGAAAATAGAACAGTGCAGCAGCCTTGATTATTTGGCATTTTAACTTTACAATTTTAATTAACGTACATAATTTAATAAATCAATTATCTGTAGGATGCGCCGGGCCGCGCACCTTATGGTTATCTGTAGGGTGCGCGCTGTGCACCTTACCGTTATTAACTAACGTACAAAACTTAATACATCAATAGCTTTACTGCTAGAGGGAAAGCGTAGTATCTAATCATGAAAAAAACATCGCTGGCAACTATATTAACAGACACAATCACTGTGTTTTGGGGAGAATGGTTAGATTTGCGAGTCCGAATCTTGCCAGTTGCCGCCGCTGGTTTAGTATCCCCAGTCATTTATATTCTAGCTTTTGGTTTTGGGTTGGGAAGTTCTTTGCCTAAACCTGCAATTGGCGGCAATTATCTAGAATTTATGTTGCCGGGAATGGTAGCACTTTCATCGATGACAGTAAGTTTTACCGGCACAGTATTTTCGATTTGCGGCGAACGCCTTTTTACTAAAACATTTGAGGAATTGCTGTTGCTGCCAGTACACCCACTCGCTTTGCACGCGGGCAAAATGCTAGCAGGAATATTGCGTGGAATGCTGACTTCAGTTTCTGTGATTTTAGTAGCAGTTTTGTTTACTCAAAAGCTCGTCTTTCTGAATCCACTATTTTTGTTAGTGATAATTCTCAACTCCGCTGTATTTGCGGGCTTGGGAGTGATAGTTGGGTTAACCGTAAAATCTCTGGAATCTGTCGGATTGTACAACAATTTTTTGATAACTCCCATGTCATTTTTAGGAGCGACATTTTTCGACCCAGCGTCGCTACCCGTAGCCATGAAAGGCATAGTTTATCTGTTGCCGCTGACTTATGCCAGCATTGGATTGAGAGCTGCTGCTTACGATATGGCAAAGTTTCCTTGGTACAGCATACCTGTTTTGTTAGTGGCTGCGATCGCCTTTTCTTTAATCGGTGCCCGTCAGTTTTCTACCCAGCAAGACTAAAAGAAGCCATTAGTCATTAGTCCTTAGTCCTTAGTCCTTAGTCCTTAGTCCTTAGTCCTTAGTCATTAGTCATTAGTCATTAGTCCAAAAATTAAATAATAGCGGTAAGGTGCACACGGGGCACCCTACATCATAGTAGTTGTGAGTGCAGGAATGTGGTTATTAGTCATTAAGTATAGGCTTAAAAGATATTAGAAAGTAACTTATAAATCAACCGAAAAATAGCTGTTCCAGCGATCGCCCCCAAAGCCCCCAACCATCCCACAAATAACACGCCCGTGATAGCAGAATTCGGATAAAGCGCAACTGCCGCCGTCTGTAAAGCCGGGAAAAACACCAGTAAAGCCAGAGTACCTGCGCCAATAATCAACATCTCAGTCTGTTCGATCGCCCTGCGGTACTGGCCGTAAATCAGACCCCCTACAATCATCCCCAACAATCCGATACCAACGCTGGGAGACAGCGGCAAACTCGTCAGGGCGATCGCCAGCAACCCCCCCTCAAAACCCGTAAACGCCGCCCCTCCCAAAACCTCCCAAATCGAAAAAGCCGCTCTTTGCGAAGATTGCAGATTTCCCCGAGGAGTCGCAGGATCAGGCACAGGAGGCGGCAAAGCCGGTAATGGAGGGGGCTGCGGACTCGGTATCGGAGGCGGCGCCACCACGACTGTAGGTTGTTGAGAATGTTGTTGAGGCCCAGACTTCAGAGCCACTTCCACCTCAGTTGCAGATTGAAAGCGCTGGCTGGGAGCCGGCAATAACATTCGATCAAGAACGTGAGCCAAACGCGAACTTACCTGCACCCGCGAATGCCAATTCCACTCATTTCTGTAACTATCAAACAACTCCGTCGGCTGCAAACCACTCAGCAAAGTAATACAAGTCACACCCAAAGCATACAAATCCGTTGCCGGATAAACTTCTTGCCCGCTCATCTGTTCTGGCGGAGCGTAACCCAAAGAATAAATACCAGTCGAAGCTTTTACACTTCCAACACTTTGTGTTACTTGTTTAACCGCCCCAAAATCTAATAAATAAAGCCGATCATTTTTACCCCGCATAATATTAGCAGGTTTAATATCCCGGTGAATAGAACCGCGAGAGTGAACAAAATCGAGAATTTTCAAAATTTCCCGCAGCACCTCCAACGTCTGGGCCTCCGAAAACTTGCCTTTAACAGCCAGTTCATCCTCCAAATTTTCACCGTCAATAAATTCTTGAACCAGATAGAAAAACTGATCGTTTTTCCCCGCCTGCAAACTCGTAACAGTCAGCTCAAAAAACGCCAGCAAACTCGGAATTTGCGAATGTTCGTTTCCCAGCTCTTCCAGCACCGCCGCTTCCCGTTCAAACAAAGTTTGAGCGATTTTTAGCTGTGCCGGAGTCAGACTTACCGACGGCTGCAAAAGTTTAGCAACGCACTGCCGCATCGCCGGAGTATAGCGGTCTCTGGCCAAAAACGCCGCCCCAAAACCGCCTTGACCCAATAACCTCATGGGCAAATAGCGGCCGCTCAAAATCATGGGCATCCCGCAAGCGGTGCAAAACTTTTGCTGCACAGTTTTCAGCCGCGAACTGTCATCGAGGTCAGGAAAATAGTTTTGAGGGCGCGGGCAGCCCGGTCGGGTGCAGTAAACTTCCATTTTTGTTTGGTAAGAAGAAGGAAGAGGGAAAAACGAAGAGGGAAAAAGGAAGAGGGAAGAGGGAAGAAAAAGTGATTGTTAAATCAGATTTCGATTTCTCAACTAACCGCGAACTGCTAACTGCCAGCGACCTAAGAGATTAACTTCCCGCCGAGTTGGGAGTTCCTATTTCTATGAATCCCACATCGAGCGCTGGGGGTTCTTTCTTCTCCAAGATGGTCGAATAAGTAGCAAACTGCGGCAAAATTTCATTGCTGAAAGCCTCTGCTGCTTTAGAACGGTAGCGGTTGGGGTTGTAAATCAGCGACAAAATCCGAGTTACCAAAACTTCGTCCATTTGAGATTTGTGCAAGACGCCCATGAGCAACTCTTTTTCGATCGCCGAAACCGAGACAAAAGCAGCTCCCAGTCCCGACTGAACGGCATTTTTAATTGCTTCGATCGAATTTAGTTCCATCTCGATTTTCAGGCGGCGCGTGTCAATGCCGCAGCGAGTCAGTACCTGATCGATTACTTTGCGGATCGTAGACTGCGAATCGAGGGAAATAAACTGCAATTTGTAAAGGTCTTCTTTTTGGATAGTTTCTTGTTGTACCATCGGGTGAGACGGAGGGAGAATCAGAGCCAGTTCGTCCTCAGCGTAAGGAACAATTTCTAAAGCTTCTACAAGTTCCGTAGGAATTTCTCCGCCAACAATTGCCAAATCGATTTGCCCGTTTGCTACACTCCACGCCGTGCGGCGGGTCGAGTGAACGTGAAGTTGTACCGCTACATCCGGGTACTTTTGGCGGAACATTCCGATCATCCGGGGCAGCAAATACGTCCCCGTTGTTTGAGAAGCGCCCACGATCAAAGTACCGCCTTGGAGATTTTGCAAGTCTTCCAGAGCTCGACAAGTTTCCTGGCAAAGCGATAAAATTTTCTCGCCGTAACTCAGCAGCAGGTGTCCGGCTTCGGTCAGTTGAGCCCGCCGCCCCCCCCGGTCAAACAGTGGCACGTCCAACTGTCTCTCTAAGTTTTGCACCTGTAAGCTAACTGCTGGCTGGGATACATAGAGGCTGTCAGCGGCGCGTTTGAAGCTTCCTTCAGAGGCGATCGCCTTGAGAATGCGTAACTGGTCTAAAGTGAAAGGAAGGTCAGACATATATCTAAATTGTCAGTTGTCAGTTGTCAGTTGTCAGTTGACGGTTGACGGTTGACTGTAGGCAGCGAACAGCAAACAGCGAACAGTCAACAGCGAACAGTCAACAGCGAACAGCGAACAGTCAACAGTCAACAGCGAACAGTGAACAGTTAACTGACTGATAACCGCTGAATGCTCCCATAGATACTTTGTGACACAAATTGGCAGAGAATCAATAACTTTTCTTAATATTTGCAATGACGATCGACTTGGCGCTCGACTCCCACTTTGTTATTCTGGGCCTGTTACTGGTTTTTGCGATCGCCCATAGCGGTTTAGCAGCCCTCCGGCCCAAAGGTGAAAAGCTGATCGGGCCGAGACTTTATCGCGTTTTGTTTGCCCTTGTCAGTTTGCCGCTAGCCGTCATTCTGATTGTTTACTTTTTCAACCACCGCTACGACGGTGTGCAGCTTTGGCAAGTACAGGGATTACCCGGAGTTAAACCCGCAGTTTGGATACTTTCGGCAATTTCCTTCCTGTTTCTGTACCCAGCAACTTTCAACCTCCTAGAAATTGCCGCCGTCCAAAAGCCCCAAGTTCACCTCTACGAAGCCGGCATCATTCGCATCACCCGTCACCCGCAAATGGTGGGACAAGTGATTTGGTGCGTCGCCCACACCCTGTGGATTGGCACTAGCTTTACCCTCGTCACTTCCATCGGTTTGGTACTTCACCACCTGTTCGGAGTGTGGCACGGCGACAGGCGACTTCAGGCTCGTTTTGGAGAATCCTTTGAAACCCTCAAATCTCGAACCTCAATTATTCCCTTTTTAGCAATCTTGCAAAAGCGTCAAACCCTTGATTTGCTTGAATTTCTGCGCCCTTCCTACGTGGGTGTAGTCATTTTTACTGGTTTGCTTTGGGAAATTCATCCTTTTTTAATGCGTGTCACTAGGAACATATACTGGTAGCATGATCCCTAGGATAGAAAAAAATTATTAAATTTTGAGGGCTCATGGTGTTGTCGGTTAGCGAACGCACTTTTGCACAAGAGGTGTTTCAAGCCTCTACCCCCGTTTTAGTTCACTTTTCGGCTCCTTGGTGCGGTTTGTGCCGCGCGATCGACCCCACGCTTAAGACTTTTGAGGCACAGTGGGCAGAAAAAGTCAAGCTAGTTGGGGTGAATGCCGATCAATGTTTTAAGTTGGCCCACACTTATCGGCTGACAAGTCTGCCCACGCTGATTTTGTTTGAGGGCGATAAAGTTCGATTTAGATTGGAAGACTACCAAGGGCGCGAGGAACTGCGGCGGACTCTGGATTCCTGGATGCTTGCGGCTCACGTAGCTTCCCCATCTCAACGGCTGCAACTTCAGGAAGTCGCCAACAGGTAACGGTTCCAAGGCATTCGGCTCTTGTGAATGAAGGCCTTCGGCTTTTATGTCGGAAGCAAAAGGCTTTCCCCATTTGTCCATCAACCATCCCACACCAAAATAAATCTCGCCGTCTTGAATGTACAGGACTGTGAGATTTCTCGTTGAGTTTCCGTTTTCACCGGAATAATAATTTTTGGCGTTTAGTACGATCGTCTCGCGCTCAAAAAAGTAGTGCGATCGTCTCGCTCACGATTGCGCTCGGCTATAGAAATACTTAAAGAATTGGATCAAGTATTTTGGCCCAGTCGCGCAGGCGTGTGTCACAATTGTTTACAGTTTTGGCAATATCTAGTAGAAACTTTAAACTACCTATCAGTCATGGAACTGCTTTATCAATACGCTTGGCTGATTCCAGTCCTGCCACTGGCAGGCGCAATGCTAGTAGGTCTAGGCTTAATCACCTTTAATCAGGCAACCAACAAACTCCGACAAGCGAATGCGATCTTAATCGTCTCCGCCCTCGGAGGGTCAATGGTACTCTCCTTCGCATTGCTGTGGAGTCAACTACAGGGCCACGCACCCTACACGCGCACTATTCAGTGGGCTTCTGCTGGCGACTTCTCGCTGAATATGGGCTATATTATCGACCCCCTAACGTCGGTGATGCTGGCGATCGTAACCACGGTCGCCTTTTTGGTGATGATTTACACCGACGGCTACATGGCTCACGATGACGGGTACGTGCGGTTTTACGCCTACCTGAGCATCTTCAGCGCGTCGATGTTGGGTCTGGTAATCAGCCCGAACATCGTTCAGATTTACATTTTTTGGGAACTCGTAGGTATGTGTTCATACCTGCTAGTCGGATTTTGGTACGATCGCAAACCTGCTGCTGACGCTTGCCAAAAAGCTTTTGTCACCAACCGCGTCGGCGACTTCGGCCTGCTGCTGGGCATTCTCGGCATTTACTGGGCCACTGGCAGCTTTGAATTTGAGGTGATGGGCGAACGCCTGCACTCATTAGTCGAATCCGGTGCTCTTTCGGCGACTCTGGCCACAATCTTCGGCGTCCTGATATTTTTGGGGCCAGCAGCCAAATCCGCTCAATTCCCCCTCCACGTCTGGCTACCAGACGCAATGGAAGGCCCGACACCGATTTCGGCCTTAATCCACGCCGCGACAATGGTAGCCGCCGGCGTATTCCTGATCGCTCGGATGTACCCGGTGTTTGAAGGGCTGCCGGCAGTCATGAATTTGATCGCCTGCACCGGCTGTTTTACGGCATTTATGGGTGCTTCGATCGCCATTACCCAAAATGACATCAAAAAAGGCCTCGCCTACTCCACCATCTCCCAACTCGGCTACATGGTGATGGCAATGGGCGTCGGCGCTTACAGTGCCGGACTTTTCCACTTGATGACTCACGCTTACTTCAAAGCAATGCTGTTCCTGTGTTCAGGTTCAGTGATTCACGGGATGGAAGCAGTTGTAGGCCACAACCCCGCTCTCGCTCAAGATATGCGAGTCATGGGCGGCTTGCGGAAATATATGCCGATTACCGCTTCTTGCTTTTTAATCGGAAATTTGGCAATCTGCGGAATTCCGCCGTTTGCTGGTTTTTGGTCAAAAGACGAAATCCTCGCCAGCGCCTTCTCCGCCAATCCCGCTCTGTGGGCTGTTAGCTGGCTGACGGCCGGGATGACCGCGTTTTATATGTTCCGAATGTATTTCAGCACCTTTGAGGGCGAATTCCGGGGCAATGACAGCGCCATCAAGCGGCAACTCTTGCAACCCGGTGTTGTTTTTGGCCCGGGAGCTATGAACGTTAAGGAATTGGCCTCAACTGGCGACAGTCACGATGAGCACGACCATTTGCCTCACGAATCTCCTCTGACAATGGCTCTGCCGTTAGTCTTGCTGGCAGTACCTTCTGTGTTTATCGGTTTTCTCGGTACGCCGTTTGCCAATTATTTCGAGCAGTTTGTTCGCGCTCCTGGCGAGTCTCTCGAAGAAGTTTTGGACCACGCTGCTGAGTTCAATTTGACGGAATTTCTAATCATGGGCGGAAGCTCTGTAGGTATTGCTTTGCTGGGCATTACTTTGGCTTCTCTGATGTATTTGAGCCGTAAAATTGACGCAAGTGCGATCGCCCAAAAAATCAAACCGCTTTACGAGTTCTCCCTCAACAAGTGGTATCTCGACGATATCAACGATTTTCTCTTTGTCAAAGGCAGCCGCCGTTTAGCGCGGCAAGTCATGGAAGTGGATTTGCGAGTCGTCGATGGTGTAGTCAACTTAACAGGGCTTATCACCCTGGTTACGGGCGAAGGTTTGAAATACTTTGAGAGCGGTCGCGCTCAATTTTATGCCCTGATTGTGTTTGTCGCCGTTCTGGGTTTTGCGATCGTTTCTGGAGTCAGTTAAATCGGTAGGGACACGGCATGGTTCCAAGCGTGTCAACTTAATGTCAAACCGACCGTATCTCTTGTTTGTCTCGAAGTCTAGATCCCCCCTAACCCCCCTTGATAAAGGGGGAACAAGAGTATTCTCTCAAAGTCCCCCTTCTTAAGGGGGATTTAGGGGGATCTGAACTGGGCGAGCAACGAAAGATACAAAGGTTTTTATGGTTAATTTTTCAGGCTTTGGGCATTGCCGTATCCCCACTAGGAGATATTTTTAGAAATGATATTGGGTTAATAAATCACAATTGACAATTAGCAAATAGAAATAAATCTTTCATTAAATTTAACTGTTGCGATCGCATAATTTGTCCAAATAATAGCAAAAAAATTTGTTCCGTCTAAAGAAAGTATAAAATTTAGGGCAAAATTGGCAAAATGTGTTTAAACCTAATAACTGATGGATCATTTTAAAACGCAATGGATACAGCTAACTTTCCCTGGTTAACAACAACAATTCTGTTTCCCATTGCTGCGTCCTTGCTGATTCCTTTAATTCCCGATAAGGATGGCAAGACGGTGCGGTGGTATGCCCTAATTGTGGGTTTGATCGATTTTGCCCTACTTGTTTACGCTTTTTACACTCAGTACGACTTCAGCAATCCAGATTTGCAACTGGTAGAAAGCTATACTTGGGTGCAGCAACTCGATTTAAATTGGTCGGTTGGTGCTGACGGTTTATCTATGCCCCTGATTTTGCTGACTGGTTTTATTACTACGCTGGCTACTTTAGCTGCTTGGCCTGTCACATTTAAACCGAAGCTTTTTTACTTTTTGATGCTGACAATGTACGGCGGCCAAATCGCAGTTTTTGCCGTGCAGGATATGTTGCTGTTTTTCCTGGTTTGGGAACTGGAATTAGTCCCGATTTACCTGATTTTGTCAATCTGGGGCGGCAAGAAGCGCCTCTACGCAGCAACTAAGTTTATCCTGTACACCGCAGGCGGTTCGCTGTTTATTTTGCTTGGCGGGCTGACGATGGCGTTTTACGGCGATACGGTGACTTTCGATATGCGGGCGATCGCAGCTAAAGATTACGCCCCCAATGTAGAATTGATCCTGTATACAGGTTTCTTAATAGCTTACGGTGTCAAACTGCCAATTTTTCCGCTGCACACTTGGCTCCCTGACGCTCACGGCGAAGCAACCGCACCCGCCCATATGTTGCTAGCAGGAATTCTGCTAAAAATGGGCGGTTACGCTTTACTGCGGATGAATGCGGGAATGCTCCCAGATGCCCACGCTACCTTCGCACCGATTTTAGTAATTTTGGGTGTGGTAAACATTGTTTACGCAGCATTAACTTCTTTTGCTCAGCGCAATTTGAAGCGGAAAATTGCTTATTCTTCGATTTCGCACATGGGGTTTGTGCTGATTGGGATAGCTTCGTTTACCGATTTGGGAACTAGCGGTGCAATGCTGCAAATGGTTTCCCACGGTTTAATCGGGGCGAGTTTGTTCTTTATGGTAGGATGCACTTACGATCGCACTCACACGCTGATGCTCGACGAAATGGGCGGTGTAGGGCAGAAAATGCGTAAGGTTTTCGCGATGTGGACAGCTTGTTCTATGGCTTCTTTGGCTTTGCCGGGAATGAGCGGTTTTGTAGCAGAATTGATGGTCTTTGTGGGTTTTGCAACGAGCGATGCTTACAATCCTGTATTTAAGGTTTGTGTGGTATTTCTAGCTGCTGTAGGGGTCATTTTGACTCCGATTTATCTGCTGTCGATGCTGCGCGAAATCTTCTACGGGCCTGAGAATAAGGAATTGTCGGAACACGAGGAATTGGTGGATGCGGAACCGCGAGAAGTGTTTATTATTGCGGCTCTGTTAGTGCCGATTATTGGCATTGGTTTGTATCCGAAAATTCTGACTCAGGTTTATGATGCGACTACTGTACAGTTGACTGCAAAATTGCGCGATTCTGTGCCGTCGCTTGTGGCTAAGGCTGCTGCGGATAAAACTGTGTCTCTACGTGCTCCGGCGATCGAACCGAGCAAGTTGTGATTTGAACGAGATTTAGGAATAAAACCCCCAAACCCATTTTAAAACGGGTTTGGGGGTTTTATATTTTTTTCGCGACAAAGCAGGGAAACTTTTGCTGTCAAGCCATTAAAATTTGGGTTGAAAAACAAAGTGAGTATGCGGTATAATTAGCAATCATGGTGGTGAGCGATCGCTTAGCTCAAATTTAGAATTTAACCCCTATATTCAAAGAGGTAAGTTATGTCGCTGCTTCAAAACGCCATTGACTCCATACAGGTGGGTGTTGAAGACTATCTGATGGAGGACGACAGAAGATACCTGTCTGCGGTGAGAAACATTTGCGCTGGAATACTTCTTTTATATAAAGAAAAACTAAAGCGCTTATCGCCACAACAGGAACATGACAACGAAGTTTTAATCAAACAATCGATCAAGCCTATTCGTGGTGACCAAGGTAACATCTTATTTGTTGGAGATGGTGATAAAACAGTAGATGTTCCCACAATTGAGAAAAGATTTAAAAGCCTGAAAATAGAATATGAGTGGAGCAGATTTAAAGAACTCACTAAGCTCCGCAATAATATAGAACATTACTATACAGATAAGTCGTCTAGCGCAGTTCGTGAAGTCATTGTCAAGTCATTTCTTATAATTCAAGATTTCATTAGTCGATATTTAGAGGAAGAACCGTTTAACCTTCTTGGTGAAGAGTGCTGGCAAACTCTATTAGAAACAGAAGAGGTGTACAAAGCCGAAGAGGAAAATTGTAGACAATCCTGGGAGAAATTGGGATTTAAAGGCTCGGTGTTAGAGCATATAGTAGAAAATATTAGATGTCCAGTCTGCCACTCAAATTTAATCAAAGCTCAAGATAAATCTAATATTTTTCCCTCTTTGAGTTGTAGCTCATGTAATGAGTCTTTTGAGCCTGAAGCTGAAGGGGGTTGGGCTGACTGTAACGATTGTGAAACGAAGTCATCTGTAGTAGAATTAGGGGAGAAATGGATTTGCTTTTCTTGCCATAAAGTCCACAACTATAAGGATGTAGGCGACTGTCAATACTGTGGTACATTTATTGCTGGAAATTTAGAAGATACTTTTTTATCAGGTTGCTTAATGTGTGAAGGTCAAATGGGACATTACATGAATTCAAAAGCATACGATTAAGTGTCCCCAGTGGACACGGCATAATAACGCCTATGCACCCGACCGTTTAGAAGTAATCTGTTGACTACGAGAGATGACCTGCGGCGGGTGATGGGTACCGTTGTGCCACTTCGTTTCTACGCAAAAGAGGTATGATATCCATAACAGGATCAAAAGTTACAAAAAAGAGGGAATGTATGCAAACAATCCTTTTGAGTCGTGAAGAAGTCGCGCGTCGTGCGAAACATTTGTATGAGAGCACCATCCGCCAAAAAATTGAAATAGAAGAGAATATTGGCAAGATGGTCATCATTGATATAGAAACAGGTGACTACGAAGTTGATAAAACTGGGCTAAAAGCCGCACGTAGTCTGATGGCAAAGCATCCGTATGCTCGACTTTTTGGCATTCGTATTGGTTACAATGTGGCTGCTTCGTTGGGTGGTGTAATGGAGCGTGTCAACAAGTGATTTCTGGTATTGTGACCGATCGGCACGCGATCGTCGCGTTGACGTTTCTCCTCCCAAGCGGCTCTACTTTCCCGATCGAGTTTGTCATAGATACGGGCTTCACTGACTACCTATGTTTGCCACCGGAGGCAGTTACCTTACTGGGGTTGCCGTTCCTGTACGATCTGCCTGTAAACTTAGCAGATAACAGTGAAGTCCTAGTAGCAGTTCACGAAGCAATCATCCTTTGGGACGGGGAAGAACGAGAAGTTCGTGTATTTGCTACAGGGCGAAGGCCTCTGATTGGAACTGCTTTGCTGGACGAGCAAGAACTTGTGATTCAGTTCACTGAGGGGGGTTAGTGACGATTGATGAGTTGTAGTTTCCAACGCCCGATCGCAATACCGAATACTTCAAAATTACCATTAGGTCGATCGCTCTCTTAGTTTCTAGCCTGATTATTCTGCGAAGAGTGCGATCTTTGGAAAGGGCGATCGCGCTTCTAAGATTGTTACGGCTTGATATCGAGCAGTTGGCGGTAATTGACACCCTGATTGATTATTGTACCGCCTCAGATTGTTTGAGGGCTGCACTGAACCCGAAGTGGTTAAGATTCAGCAGGGCTCGGGAATCCTGAAATTTTCTGTTCCCGAATGGGGATCTGAATCACAAACTCAGTGCCTGAGCCAGGTGTAGAACAACACTTGATTGTACCGCGATGTTTTTCAGTAATGATGTGATAACTAATCGACATCCCCAAACCCGTACCTTTACCGATGGGTTTGGTCGTGAAAAAGGGGTCAAAAATGCGCTGCTTCACTGGGTCTGACATACCGATGCCGTTGTCAGCGATCGCCACCTCCACCCATTGATTGTCGATCGCAGAAGTCCGAATCGTAATCTGGTTCGGGGTGTCTTTAAGCTCCTGATAGGAGCGTTTGCTATTCATCTCATCTAGGGCATCCAGGGCATTGACCAAAATATTCATGAATACCTGATTGAGTTGTCCGGGGAAACATTCCACCTTGGGCAATTTGCCATAGTCTTTGATCGTTACCACGCCTGGACAGTCTGGTTTATCTTTGAGCCGGTGTTGCAAAATCAGCAATGTACTTTCAATTCCCTCATGAATATCAACATCTTTGAAGTCTGCTTCATCCATGCGAGAAAAATTTCGCAACGAGACGACAATACCGCGAATTCGCTCAGTTCCTATCCTTATAGATGAAATTATCTTTTGGATATCTTCAGTGAGGAATTCCAAATCGATTTCCTCTGCCATTGCTTGCACGTCTGGATCGTTGCTCGGATGGCGCAGTTGATAGAGTTCTATCATCTGCAGCAGATTTTGGGTATATTCATCCAGGTGGGTGAGATTACCGTGGATGAAGTTGACCGGGTTATTGATTTCATGGGCAATTCCCGCAACCAACTGTCCCAAGCTAGACATTTTTTCGCTTTGGATAACTTGCATCTGGGCTTTTTTCAGTTCGTTTAGGGTCGTCTCTAGTTCTTTAGCTTGCGCCGTCGAGGAGATGGCTAGTTCTTCGATCGCAGCAACCTGGGGCAGACTTGTCCAGCAAGCAATCGCCACTCCCACAAATGCCAGCGTCATCAACACAATAATCAGCAGATAGGGATTGTTGGTTCCGGCTTCTACCCGCAGCCAGGAGCGAATCAGCCAACTGATCGTCGCTGTACCACAAATCAGCGCAATCAAAATTGCGACCTGAAGCACCACAAAGTATTCGTTTTTAGGAGGAGTTACTGGCTTGGTATGGAGTCGATCCCACCACGGTAAATGCAAATACGCCCAAGGAATCCGCAGAATCGCAGCGTCGATCGCTATCACTACTAACGGCAACAGCAATCCGAGACAAAAATCCATCCATCCCCAGGCAACACCACCCACCATCAGGGAAATGAACTCCACCACCAGCAATGCTAAGGATAGTCGGCCCCAACGCACGACTGGATCGTTGCGCTGCATCCACAGCCCCAAGTGCAACCCCATGATAGAAATGAAAAAACTCACCCCTGACACCACAACAATTCGAGTGGTGTTGCCCCATACTAAAAACCCTAAACTACAGATAAAGGTTAGCAACAGCGCCGGTTCTAGGGCACCCCGACGGGACACTGCGCCAAACACGGGAGACAACAGCCCATCCTGCGCGAGTTGGAAAAGGATGCGGGGTGTATTGCAAACGCTAGTCGCAGATCCCAACAAACAGCTAGCGGCAACCAGCAATGTGACTATGACAGGGGCAGCGTCTCCCCAGAAAGGCTTGGCAGCCATCAGGAATTTGTCGTACAAATTGCCTTCTAAACCGGCAGCGGTTGCCAACTGCACCAACACTAAAGTGCCACCTACAAACACCAGAGGCATGAACCAGGCAACCCAAGACAGCGCCTTGAGGGTGTCTTTTGGGTGGAGACTGTCTGCTACAAAGGATGAAGCTGTATCGCAGCCATAGAAGCTATAAGCGGCAAACAAGAACCATTTCAGCCAGTCATGGACGCTGAGGGCATCAATGCTACTGGGCAAGAGTCCGGGGCTTTGGGGCGAAAAGGCAAGCCAGCCTAAACCCTGAACGCAGAAGAGGAGTAAAAAGCCGATCGAAGGAAAGATAAAAAAGAGGTGCAGAATGGCGACGGCGCGGGTGCCACTGAATGCTAAAAAGTAAGCGATCGCAGTAAAACCGATCTCAAACCCTTTTTCTGGAATATTCAGCCCCATCGGTTCTAAATGGAATTGGATCAAGTCTGTGATGACGATCGCATTAATGGGCGGAAAGGAAACCCACCCCAAGAAGTAGGCAATCCCCAAGTAGCGGGAAAGGGCAGGGTAACGATGGAGCAATCGCGTGATGTAATTTGGTGTTCCCCCAGATACATCTGGATATTTCTCACCCAAACTCTGAACTTGAAGGTTAAACAGAATTCCGACGATAACACCAGGAATCCAGACCAACAGCGATGCGGAGCCAATTTTTGCTTGCATCGACGGCGCTAAGGTAAACCACATCAGATATCCAACTACACTAAACCCCCAAGTTTCCGCAGAGGACATAGTGCGCCGGAGGCGATTCAGAAATGGCACACGATCTATTTCCATAACAAGTAGATAGGGGTAATCCTATTGTGATACAATTGCGATTTTTACACTCAATAAAAAACTAATACCTCGTCTTTCCTTCTAGTGATGAAAATTCTAAGCTCGATCTGATGTAGCGGTGAAAGATTGAGGCAATGAGTTGAGGTTGCTAGCGATCGCACTCTTGATCACAGGGAGCATCTCAATGATAGCAGCTAAGCTAGAAATTGGACTTAGGAGCCAGGAGGAAAGAGTCAGAAGGAAGAAAAAAGGAGGAAGAAGAAGTGTTTTTACAAATATGAGATGCTCCCTGATCAGAACAACTCATTGGAACTGATATCTTGCACCAGTTGCAATAAGTCTTTCACGAGCGGGCTAGAAGAGCAACGGCCCAAAAACAAGTCACTTTTTGTGGAAGAGGCCGAAAAGCCTGTTAAGCGAGAATGGTGAAATATTTCAGTTAAAACTGACTCAAGAGAGTCTTTTCCCTTTGTTTAATGTGCCGTTAGCGATCGCAATACTCAATACCCAATACTTTAAAATTACCATTTGGTCGATCGCTCTTCAATTCGGTGCGATCGCTCTCTTAATTTCTATCCTTATTGTTATACGGAGAGTGCGATCTTTGTCAAGGGCGATCGCACCGAGCAAGTTTTGATTCGATCGCGCTCTAATAGGCAAAAAAGATAGCAAGAAAACCCCCCAATCCAGTTTAAAAATGGGGTTGGGGGGAATTCGTTGAGGCTGGCAAGCATACTCATCCGGCTGATATCGTTACCGATCGCGATATTGGACGGAATTTTCCTCTGTGAATGAACCGTTGATTGCAGCGTCCCCGGAACCGCCAGAGCAACGAACCCCTCAACTCCCGGAAGCGATTCGCATCGCAATATCGGCCTTGTGTAGAAGTTCTAACTATATTTGCCTGCCGATGAATCGGGGAATTCTTATGTGCGGGAATCAGTGACGATTTCTTGATTTTGGTTAGATTTGGTAATGAATTATAAGCGAGGAGAAGAGTTCTATTTTACATTTGTTTTGGGCGTTTTTTCAGGGAATGACATCCACAAAAGTTCTTGCTATTATCGACGAACAAGAGCGTGGAGGCTGCATAGATGACTGGCAAAGCTCAGACCGGGACTAGACAATTATTGCGTAGGTGTTGGCTGACCTTAAGGAAATGGCGATCGCTCAGTGTCCTCTGCGTTTTGACACTGGCGGTTAGCCTGATTGTGAATGCTTGTAGCCTTGCACCACAGCAACTAGCTCCTTTGCGCGTTGGCATCACCAGTTGGGCAGGATTTGATATTGTACTTTATGCTCAGGAAGCAGGCTTATTCAAACAGCGCGGATTGGACGTGCAACTCATTCGATTTGAGAATCAACAAGATTCGACTCGCGCTATGCTGCGCGGTACTCTAGACGCGACTTTTGTCTCTTTGTGGGATGTGGTGGAGTCTGATTCGGGTAGGGACAAGCCTGCGGTGCTGATGGTAACAAATATTTCTCATGGGGCTGATGGTATTGTTGCTCAACCTGTAATCAAGTCAGTGGCAAACCTTCGTGGTAAAAGAGTCGGAGCGAAACTCGGAACAGTGAATCATCTGATTTTATTGGAAGCCCTCAAGTTGCACCAGATTAAACCCGAAGAGGTCAAGATTGAAGATATTTCTAACGAAACAGCGGTTGATTTGATGCAGCAGGGACGTTTAGATGCCGCCGTTATCTGGCAACCGCTTCTAGGTGAAACTGCCCAAGCAATCAAGGGGAATATTATTTTTACCACTCAGGAAGTTGATAGTTTAGTTATTGATACTTTGGTTTCTCGGTCAACTATTATTCGCCAGAAAAAAGCTGAACTGAATAAATTTATTATGGCTTGGTTTGATATTATGAGGGCGGTGGAAACAAAGCCTAATCAAGTGTTTCAAAAAGTTGCTCAAAACCTGGGACAGAAGGGTGAGGCTTTTGCTAAAGATTACGCTGGTCTGAAAAAGGGTGACATTGCCATGCAGCAGAAAATGTTGCTGTCTGGTAGGTTGCCAGAGGCGATCGCTCAAATGGCTGAACTATTAAAATCTGACCCCCGTGCCGGACGGATACCGCGTCAGGATGTGGAGATTAATACTGAGCTCGTAACTACAGCGATCAAGGAGTGGCAATTATGACCAAATGGCTGCGTCCCCATAGTTTGTCCCAGCGCTTGCTAGTTAGCGTTGGGTTGTCGATCACCACTGTTGGACTGGCAACCCTCGGACTCAACTATCGGCTGATGCAGTCTGACTTAGAAACGCAAGTTCATAACCGGGCTCAATCGATTACACAATCTCTAGAGTTTTCTACAGAAGGCTTACTAGAGTTAGAGAATAAAAGCATTCTGCGACGGGTTGTGCAAAATTTTGCTACGATGCCCGGTGTGCTGGAAATTGCGATTGTCGATCCATCTGGAATGGCGATCGCCCGCAGTCCTCAGAATACTACTAATCAGCCCTACACTTCGATCTATCCGCAACTGGCGCAAGCGATCGACCAAGCGGCAACCACAAGCGTCGAAGTCACCTACGATATCGTACTAGATGGCAAGCCTGCGATCGCACAAATTCTGCCTTTTAGCAGTACCTTATTTGGCACATCTCAACGACGGGGAGTGGCGATCGCGCTACTCGATCTCAACCAAATGAAGCAAGCGGCCGACAGAACTTTCATTACCTCAACATTGTTATTGCTAGTTGGCATCATCACAATTTTGTTAATCATGGGGATACTCCTTCAGAAGAATGTATTGCAACCCTTGCGGGACTTGACAGAAGCAGTTTCCCACAGTAAAAAAACTGGCATCTTTCCTATGCCAAAGACGATTCCCGCTAACGAAATTCAATTTTTGGCCAGCACATTTGAAGAAGTATTCCGACAATTGGAAATCCACGAGCAACTCACCGCAGAAATAGCTCAACGGAAACAAATAGAAGTCACATTACGCGATAGCGAAGCCAGAGAACGAGACAAATCTCAGCAGCTTGAGCAGGCAATTGAGACTTTAAAACGAACGCAAACCCAACTGATTCAGACAGAAAAAATCTCATCTCTGGGGCAATTAGTTGCAGGAGTAGCCCATGAAATTAACAATCCGGTCGGCTTCATTCATAGCAATCTAATTCATGTACAATATTATGCTGACAGTATATTAAATTTGGTACACTTATATCAAAAGCATTATCCAAACCCAATTGGGGAAATTGAGAAAGAAGCAGAAAATATTGATCTGGATTTTTTGCAAGATGATTTACCTAAAATTTTGAGTTCAATGAGAATTGGTACCGATCGCATTCGCCAGATTGTGCTGTCACTCCGGAATTTTTCCCGAATGGATGAGTCAGAATTTAAAGAAGTTGATATCCATGAAGGAATTGATAGCACGCTGTTAATTTTGCAACATCGTCTCAAAGCGCGACTAGAACATCCAGAAATTA
The DNA here is from genome assembly GCF_036701485.1 of Microcoleus sp. Pol11C3. Taxonomy (NCBI): domain Bacteria; kingdom Bacillati; phylum Cyanobacteriota; class Cyanophyceae; order Oscillatoriales; family Microcoleaceae; genus Microcoleus; species Microcoleus sp. Pol11C3. The sequence goes on from NZ_JAUBQW010000081.1 coordinate 19,443, forward strand.
AAGTCATTCGAGACTATGGTGATTTACCGCTAGTTGTGTGTTATGCCGGACAACTTAACCAAGTATTTATGAATGTTTTGGCAAACGCTATTGATGCACTGGAAGAAATAAATATTCAACGGGTAGCTTGCTCGATCGAGAAGCACCCATGTTGTATTAAAATTTGTACCTCGGTGGTATATTCCCAGTGGGTTAAAATTGCGATCGCCGATAATGGCAATGGAATTCCAGAATCAATTCAAACACAGATATTCAATCCATTTTTTACAACAAAGCCTGTAGGGAAGGGAACCGGAATGGGAATGGCGATTAGTTATCAGATTATTACTGAAAAACATGGTGGGACGCTGAGGTGTTTTTCAACGCCAGAAAAAGGCACGGAGTTTGAGATTTGTATTCCTGTTAAGCAGCAGGAGTTGACTCTGGGGAAAGTTTCGGTATAATTAATGCTTCTAATACTGTAAAATGAAATCGTAAATTGTCATTTTAGCCAAATATTGATGAAAGTCAAAGTCAAAAATCTTGGTGTTTTAAAGCAAGCAGAATTGACCCTTGGCGACCTAACAATTATTTGTGGTGGCCATACTACTGGTAAAACCTACGCTACTTACAGCGGGAACCGCTGTATCATTATCTCTTTAGGACTACAAGAAATACCAACAACAACAACTCATCAGGTTTGGCTTTGCAAAGCCAATTTTTGATAGTCCTGTCTAATAGGAATCTGAATGATGAACTCTGCTCCCTGACCGGGATGAGAAACACACTTCAACTGTCCACGGTGTTTTTCTACCACAATCTGGTAGCTGATTGACAGCCCCAAACCGGTGCCCTTCCCTACGGGTTTCGTCGTGAAGAATGGGTCGAACAGCCGTCCCCTCACTTCCTCTGTCATACCCGGGCCATTGTCGCAAATGCGAATCACAACAAATGGGGCAGCTTTCCGGGTGGGGGCGAGGTTGTGGGAATCCACCTCAGCCGAAGAAACTGTAGAGCTTTCGGCAACGGGGGGATTGGAAATCGGGGATTTTTCTTCGTCCGCATACCCCACAGAGGTGCGAATCGCGATCGTGCGCGGCCCCCTTTGGTCATTGAGAGTGTCAATCGCATTCGCCAGTAAATTTACAAACACCTGGTTCAGTTGGCCGGCATAGCACTCCACCAGCGGCAGCGGGCCGTACTCTTTAATTATTTGAATAGCAGACTGGTCTAATTTGGCTTGCAGTCGGTGCTGCAAAATCAGTAGGGTGTTATCGATGCCCTCATGGATATCGACCTCTTTCATTTCCGCTTCATCCAGTCGCGAGAAGTTTCGCAGAGAGAGGACTATTTCGCGAATTCGGTCTGCCCCCACCTTCATCGAATCGAGCACTTTGGGTAAGTCTTCCATCAAAAACTCTAATTCGATTTCCTCAATATCCTCAACAATCGTTGCTGTGGGATGGGGGTATTGTTCCTGATAGAGTTTCACCAGTCCTAGTATGTTTTCACTGTATGTCCTCACGTGAGTCAGGTTGCCATATATGAAGTTAATCGGGTTATTGATTTCGTGGGCAACCCCTGCCACCATCTGTCCCAGAGAGGACATTTTTTCAGTCTGAATGAGCTGAGTCTGGGTGCGCTTGAGTTCTTGGAAAGAAAGCTCTAGTTGTTCGGCTTGTTTTTTTAATAGCGCTTCTGATTGTCGCAGAGCTTGCTCTATCTGCACGCGATCGCGAATTTCCTGGCTCAGCAGCAGATTTTTTTCCTGTAATTCCTGAGTCCTCTCTTCCACTTTATGTTCTAAAGTCCGGCTGTAATCTTCTAATTGCTCATTGGCTTGTTTCAGGTTGTCAGTCGCCTCAGACAAATTGGCATAGAGTCGAGCATTTTCCAGGGAAATCGCCGCTTGAGAACAGATCGCGGTTAAAACTTCCAGGCGATCGGCAGTAAACGCACTTCTTGTCAGATTATTTTCCAAGTAAAGCAGACCAATGAGCTTTCCTTTCTGGACGATCGGCATACATAAAACAGACTTTGGTTGAGCGTTAACGATATAGCTATCCCTGGTAAAAATTCCCTCCTGACTTGCATCATTTAATACCACATTTTCCTGAGTTCTAGCCACATAATTGAGGAGAGAAAACGGCAATATTTGAGTAGTTTGTCTTGGTGTGGATGGCAGCACTACTACCTCATTATTATCTATGCTTGCCGTCCCTTCTACCACCAGTTGACCATCTTTTTCTAAAATTAAGTAGCTTTTTTCAGCCCCAGCATTCTCAATCGCAATTTTCAATAACTTAGAAAGCAGACTTTCCAGAACAAGTTCGCCAGAAATGGCTTGAGAAAATTTCATCACAGAGGCGAAATCCAGTGCCACAAAACTCCCCGTAGTCGTCGCGCTAGTGGTTCGTGATACGTCGAAGCTGGGGGCTTCTTTAGTCAGTATTCGCCAGAAGAATTCAGGATATTCTTCTGATAAATCCTGCACTTTTGCCTTCGCTCCCCAGCGAATATAGCCATAGTAAGCATCCGTCAAATAAATCTCCGCTATCTTCTCCCGGCCGCGAGAAAAATAAAACTCGGCTGCGCGTTCATTAGCTAGGGCTTCTTCCTGAATGTATCCCTGTTCTCTGGCTCCTTGAATGCTGGCGTCATAATACTCCATCGCTTTGCCAATTTTACCCAATACCCGCGCTTTCTCCGCCTCCACTAACTCGTACTTATGCTGGAAGTTAGACGGGGCATGAAATGCCCATTTCTGCATTTTTTCTTGATTAGCTTCAACTAAGCTGATGTATTGTTGTTGTTCGGCGTCTGAAGCTTGAGGATAAACAGCGAGTAGAGCGAGGGAATAATAGAAATTGTGAGGAGCACTAACTACCATTCCCATCACGCTGACTGCGTGTTCGGCGGCTAAACTGGCATTGGCAACGGCATTCTTTGGTTCTTTAAAGAGATATAATAGAATTGTCTTGGCTAGATAAGTAATAAACAGCAAAATTGTATTGTTAGTTTCAATAAAAACAGGCAACATTTGTGTTTCATTAAAACTTTTGCCGATCAACTGATATTTTGCCTCCGATTCATTTTGAAGATTTAGCGTCAATTGGTGAAATATCTGGATGTAATAGATAGAATAGTCTTGTTTTAGTTTGAGCGCTAAATCAAGATATTGCTCTTGTTCCTCTTCTACAATGTCTAATCGTTCGCCAGTCAAAAATATGCTCGCACAATAGACCGTAACACAATAACCGGCATATTCTATATCTCCAGTTTCCAGTCCACTTTGAAACGCTGACAGTAAGGGGACTAAAGCTTGTTTGGCTGGCTCTTTCCAGTGTATAACAAAGCCATAAATTAATTGATTAACTCTACATTTAAGCGAGTTGGCATTAAATTTATTCAACAACTTTAATGCAAAATTACCAGACTGATATCCGGCATCTATATCCCCTATTAGGGAACACAGTATTAAACTATAAAAAGCATACGCAAAAGCAGCAATAGAGGAATAGCCATGCTCCATGCAGATTTTAACCAAAGTCACTGCAACTGGGAGCAAAATTGCGGGATTAGCAGCAAGAGCAGGAGAAATAAGAGAAGTCAGTATACTTAAAGCCGCTATTTTGTAAGGGTCTGTCATCTCTGGGAGATTGTCTAAGTCTGCGATATCTGGCAACTCAACCACAAAACCCCCGTTACCCTCGTCATTTGACAAGGAAACACCAAGCATATCCAGCACTTGCAGCCCAGTATCAATGGCTTTTAACATCTGATGTTGAGCCATATAAAACTGGATTTGTAGCTCGTATACTTTCACTTTTTCGAGCAGGGAGGTAGCTTGTTGCAGAACAACTTCAGCAAGAATTGCTGACTTTTCGTAATTGGTATTAATATATTCTGCTTCCACCGCTTCTACATAGAGTGCTAGTGTCAGATCGTAGTTAGTCTGCCAACTGTTTTCTGCCAAGAGTTCTAACCCTACTCTTAGTTGCGTGACAGCAGCTTCATAAGCTGACGCTGCTTTGGCTTTTCGACCAGCTATTAAATTTAATCGGGCTAGACGATCTTTTTTTGCCTGATTGGTGATGAAGTCAGCCCCAACATTTAACTGATTGACAATCTCAAAGATATTTTCTTCTATCTCCTCTGCTGGAGTATGCTCTAGTAGCAGTTCACCAATTTTAAAGTGAGTCTGTTGTTTCTGAAATTCCGGAATGAGATAATACGCCGCTTGTTGTACCCGGTCATGGAGAAATTTGTAAGCGATAGGCGCGTGATGGCTGTAAGGCAAAGGGGCAGGTGAGGATGATAGCAGAGGAGAATCTGGAGATATTCTCTCCTTTACTTCCCTGCTCATTTCATCGGAGGTAAAAACGAGAGGGATTTTGTAGGCTTCGCTCAGAGGCAAAACCAAGCCAGCCTGAAGTGCTTCCCAGAAATCAGCCGCCGTTTCCGACTGAGATTTTTCATTGACAATTGCCAGAACTTCTAAATTAAATCTGTCTCCAATACAGGCGGCTAACTTTAAGACACCCTGCGTCTCGTCGGAGAGTTTTTGAATATTTCTGGCAATCAGTTCGACGACATTATAATCGGTGATGCCTACCGCTTGAATTTCGTTTAATGACCACTGCCAGCACCCGGCACTGAATTCAAAAGTCAATAACTTATCTTGGTACAGAGTAGCGAACATCTGAGTCAAGAAGAAAGGATTGCCCTGGGTTTTATTGAAAAGTAGCTCGGACAATTCAGAAACCCGGTTTCTCGGAGCGGAAGACTCATTCAGGGTATCTGCTACCAGCAAGCTGACGTTGCCAATATCCAAAGGACGGAGGGTGATATTATTTACAACCGCCCCATTTTTTTGAATCTCGTCCAACGTCAGCATCAACGGATGCGTCGGACTAACTTCGTTATCTCGATAGGCTCCCATCAGGAGTAAATACTGGCTGTCCGGGTCACAAATGAGCAGATGAATCAACTTGAGCGATGCCGAATCTGCCCACTGTAAGTCATCCAAAAAGACGACGAGCGGGTGTGAGGGTTTAGTAAATACATGAATGAATTCTTTAAATACCCGATTAAAGCGATTCTCGGTTTCAGATGGCCCTAATTGGGGAACAGCTTCTTGAATACCGACAATCAGTTCCACTTCGGGAATGACATCTACTATGACTTGGCCATTGGAGCCTAAAGCTTCTAACAGTTGCTCTTTCCAAATCGCTAGTTTTTCCGAACTTTCTGTTAACAGATGCCGCATCAAGCCGGCGAAAGCTTGAATCAAAGAAGCATAAGGAATATTTCGCTTGAATTGGTCAAATTTACCGGAGATAAAATAGCCGCGCTGCCTGACAATCGGTTTTTGAACTTCATTCACTAAGGAAGATTTGCCAATCCCTGAGTAACCGCTCACTAGCATCATTTCGCTGGTTCCGCCGGAGACTCGCTCAAATGCTGCCATCAAAGTGGCTACTTCTTGCTCACGACCATAGAGTTTTTGGGGGATGAGAAATTGTCCAAACTTATCGCGATTACCGATTGGAAAGTTGTCAATTTTTCCCTGCGTTTGCAGTTGATGCTGGCACATTTCTAGGTCAGCTTTTAGTCCCAGGGCGCTTTGGTATCTATCTTCCGCAGTTTTGGCTAATAATTTCATTACAATGTCAGAAATCGCTTCGGGAATTTCACCGATTTGATGATGGGGCGGCACTGGTCTTTTAGCGATATGGCAGTGAATTAATTCTAGGATGTCGGTGGCTTGATGTGGTAGCTTTCCCGTCAGAATTTCATAAAAGGTGACACCTAATGAGTAAAAGTCGGTGCGGTAGTCAATTGAGCGATTCATCCGCCCAGTTTGCTCTGGGGACATATAGGCGAGAGTGCCTTCTAGCAAGTTGGGACTGCTGAGAATCTGGTTTTCTCGCTCTAAGTACGTGGAAATGCTAAAATCGATGATTTTAATTTGATTGGTTTTAAAATTGATAATGATATTCTGCGGTTTAATATCTTTATGAATAATCTTATTTTCATGCAGTTGAGCTAGAGTTTCGGCAAGATGAATTGCTAGAGTCAAAAATTCGCTTATTGCAAGGTGTTTAGTTGCCATTAGGTTTTTCAGGGAGTCCCCTTCAAAATCTTCTAATATCAGCGCCAGACCGTTATTATGCTTTTCTAAAGAGTAAGCTTTGATAATCCCGGCTATGTCCAGAGTTTTGAGGATTTTATATTCATGCCTCAACCGCGTGATTTCTTCTATTGTGGGATACTCGGCTTTAAGGGTTTTTACTATGACCTGAGTTTGCTCCGATACCTTAACTCCTCGATAAATGACTGTATTGACGCCTTCATGAAGGGGCAACGATAAGAGTTTGTAACCGGGCAGAAGAGTGTTTTTCATATTTGTTTTTTCAATGAGTCCTATTATTCGGGTGTGGAATTGATGGATGGGAACCTGAGACAGCGAGGTTCGATCGCCTGTAGGGAAAAATTAAAGGAGCAGGGAATCAGCTTCTTAGCAAGTGGCAATATTTTCTCCGCTCATTCAATGCTGAAGTGAATCAGGGTCGGATATTTAACTATAATACTTCTTCTGGAGTTGGAAAAGTAAAAAGGCGCATCCACATAAATTATCCGATCGCACTACCTCAATCATCTGTTTAAAGGTCTCTCGCTGTACTCCGCATAGATACTTAAAGTGGTCAGAACTTAGGTTTTTTACATCCTACTAGCTTACCTGTTTCAGCATGAATTATTGCAACTTAGGATTATACATCCTACTACAACATATTTGCAGCACTGGGACCGGGCGCGAGCATTCGCGTCATGCGAAACATTTGTATGATATCAGCCTCCCCAAAAATTGAATTAGAAGAGAATATTGGCAAGATGGTCATCTTTGAAATAGAAACAGGCGACTCTAAAGTTGATGAAAATGGTTTACACGCGGCTGATTACCTGAGTGCGAAACATCCAAATGCTAGACTCTTGGGTATCCCTATTGGATATAACGTTGTGGCATCTCTAGGTGGTGTCATGGAGTGTGTTTTTAAGTAGTTTTACTTAGGGCTGTTGATAGATAGGCTAAACTTAATTCTATTAGATTTTGCTTAAAAGTCAAGCTGTTTGAATTTAATTTTATGAGAATCTTCACTGCGCTGGTTCAGAAAGATGCTGACACAGCTTTATATTATGTAGCCTATATTACAGGTTTCTAAGAGAGCGCATTCTCAAGGATAAACTTTAGACAAGCTACAAGCAAACCTACGTGAAGCGATTTAAATACTGTTGGAAAATGAGGGGATAGCATTCAATTGCTTTTCTATTCGGTGCGATCGCTCTCTTAATTTCTAGCATTATTGTTCTGCCAAGAGTGCGAGCTTTGATTGGGCGATCGAACGAGCGTAAGTCGCGTTACAATTTAGTTCAAAACAAAATTATGTATGCTGAGTGACCAAAACAAAAAAATCGTTCTCTAGTTCTACAAAGCGTTCGACGATCGCAAAATGGAACAAGCCTTAGAGCTTCTAGCGCCGAATTTTATTGCTCGCATGGCGGGAATCCCGGAGCCATTGGACGGGGAGGGGTTCAAGCAGTTCGGGATGTCATTTTATCTAGCTTTCAGTCAGGGTAAACACGTTTTTGATGAGGTTCTGGTTGCAGGCGATAAAGTAGTGACGTGCGGAACCTTCACAGCAACACACCTTGGAGAATTTCAGAGTCTCCCGCCAACGGGCAAACAAATCAGCTTGGCGATTATGCACATCGATCGGGTTGAGAACGGCAAAATCGCGGAGTATTGGGGGCAGGGTGATGCACTTGGATTAATGCAGCAGTTAGGGATTGTGTTCTTGCCGGGCCCAAAGTTACTACCGCACATTTTGAGAGGTGCTGCGTCCAAACTGTTTAAGAAATCCGCCCAGAAATAAGATTGTCAGAGCTTGTAGTTGACAGTGGCAGAACAAGTCATGGTAACAGTTACGTCGCGATCGCCGCGTAACACATTGTGCCGTCACCGGAACTAAGCATGAATTATCTGTTGAGTTGCAATGGTTGTCGCAGTCCGGTTAGCCCAAACGCGCCGAAGAGCGATCGCAATACCTAATACTTCCAAATTACTTGTGGATCGATATGTCGATGCCGGCTTCACAACATTAGCCAGATAATTATACAGTGTTTGATTTAATACTAAATGCTACGGATGTCGATCGAGCTACTATTTTTTATCTTCAAATCGATTTCTTATAACTCTTCTGGGGTGGGCAGGAGATCCCGCCTCGACAAAGCTTAACATCCTGCCCGCCTGAAAGCTTAAATTTAAATGCAGAACAGCTTGCAAATTTTTACTGCTCCATGAGGAAGCCAAAAAGATATATCATAACCTTAACCGGATCATTTCTTCCCAGATATGTTCTACTGTTCTAATCCCAGGTGTCCTCATCCTTTCAATCCCGACAACTCTAAATTTTGTCAAAGTTGCGGCCAGTCCGAGCTCAACTCTCTATTCAGAAACCGCTACCGCGTGATTCGACTGTTGGGCGAAGGGGGATTTGGCAGAACTTATGAAGCGGTAGATACCGATCGCATGGACGATCCCTGCGTAATTAAGCAGTTTGTACCCCAATTTCAAGGAACCTCAGCACTTGAAAAAGCCGCACAATTGTTTAAGGAAGAAGCGAAACGACTTTACGAACTCGGTGAACATCCCCAAATTCCTCGATTAATTGCTTATTTTGAACAAGACAAGCGACTTTATTTAGTACAAGAGTTGATTGAGGGGCAAACTTTACTAGCCGAATTAACTCAGCAGGGTGTTTTTAGCGAAGAAAAAATTTGGCAGTTACTCGCAGATGTACTGCCGATTTTGAAATTTGTGCACGATCGCCACGTAATTCACCGAGACATCAAACTTGAGAATATCATGCGGCGTCGCACCTCTGTTAGCTCCTCCCTGCCAAAGGCGGGAAATTTTCGGAATTCAGCTTTCCGAAGGGGAGGGCGGGGAGAGTTAGTTTTGATAGATTTCGGCATTTCCAAACAAGTGACGGGCTCCCTGATGAGCAAAGTAGGCACGACGGTAGGAACGCCCGGATATTCGCCTGTAGAACAAATGCGCGGTCAAGTTTTCCCCGGAAGCGATTTGTACAGTTTGGGAATAACTTGCGTGAGACTGCTAACTCAATGTTTGCCAAAAGTTGACGGTTCCGATGACCTTTACGATCCGATAAACGGTGGCTGGATTTGGAGAGAACGGTTGCCAGCCGGCACAAAAGTCAGCAGCGAGTTGACAAAAATTTTAGATAAGTTAATTGAAGATTATCTCAAAAATAGATATCAATCGGCTGATGAAGTAATCAAAGCTTTAAATCTCTATTCTTTACCTCCCCAACCCCATTGTGTCAATGGAGGACAACTTGCTCTAAATTCTTTTCGGATAAAGGGAGGACAACTTGCTATCAATTTCCCGCTCAATCAAAGCGGGCAAGTCAATAGCAATATCTCTGTCAATCCCAGGGAAAAACCCAATACCAATCTGCCTCTGAACCAGACCTCGCAAAGAATTACTACTGTCAAAAGCACTTTTGAATTTCAGGTGGTGACAGTAGACAAGCGCGGGAAGCAAACTAATTTTAATAGTGGAAAAGCGCGTTTTTTTGAAGAACATCTCGGTAGCAGTACAGTGCTGGAAATGGTATCTGTTCGGGGCGGTAATTTCCTCATGGGTTCCCCAAACGATCGGGGTGACAGCGACGAAAAACCGCAGCACCAAGTAACTTTAGGATCTTTCTATATTAGCAAATTTCCAGTCACTCAGGCCCAGTGGACAGCAGTTGCAGCCCTGCCGCAAATTAAAATATTTCTCAATCCCGATGCTGCCCGTTTTAAAGGTGCAAATCGACCTGTAGAAAATGTATCTTGGTACGAGGCTGTGGAGTTTTGCGATCGACTTTCTCGTAAAACGGGTAAGAATTATCGCTTGCCTAGCGAAGCCCAATGGGAATATGCTTGCCGGGGGCAAACTACGGGGCCGTTTCACTTTGGGGAAACGATTACCAGCGAGTTAGCCAATTACAACGGAAATTCTAATTACGCTGATGCGCCGAAAGGAGTTTATCGCTTTCAAACGACAGATGTTGGCAGTTTTAAACCTAATGCTTTTGGATTGTACGATTTCCACGGAAATGTTTGGGAATGGTGCGCGGATTCTTGGCACAATAATTATAACGGTGCGCCTGCAGATGGTAGCGTTTGGGAGTCTGACGGGGACTCTTCGCTGAGGTTGTTGCGGGGGGGTTCTTGGAACGATCATCCTCCGAATTGTCGCAGCGCGTGTCGCCTCAGATATCAGCCGGATTGTAAGGCTAGTATTGTGGGTTTTCGAGTGGTTCTTTCTGTTGTTTAGACTCCAATTGTAGGCATTCCTTCTCCTATCTTGAAATGCCTCTACGGTTCCCCCATTGGTGACAAGTTAAGGCTCAAAGCCAGTTGTCAAGGGGATTTTCGGAGGTAGCTCAAAGAAAAAAGGTTCTC
>NZ_JAUBQW010000082.1:0-29473 GCF_036701485.1 Microcoleus sp. Pol11C3
CCGGTAACGTTAGCATCTTCTGAAACAGTTAGAGTTTTAGTGGTAGTGGTTCCGGTAACGTTAGCATCTTCTGAAACGGTTAGAGTTTTAGTAGCAGTGGTTCCGGTAACGTTGGCATTTTCACCAACAGTTAGAATTTTAGTAGCCGTGATTCCGATAACGTTGGCATTTTCACCAACAGTTAGGTTTTTAGTGGTAGTAGTTTCGGTAACGTTAGCATCACCAGCAACACCCAGAGGGGCATCCGGTGGATTGTTACCGATACAAACTTTGCCCTTAACGTAGAGATTACCTGTGATTGTCCCTCCTGCTGTATCCAAGCAACGCATCAATGGGGGGAAAATCCGTCGCAGATCTTTTTCTTGGTCAAACTTACCTTCCTTGACTTTCACTAATGCTAGAAGGCAATAATCATGCTCAATTCCCCGTGGAAGCTGAGGTAAGGGTTGAGGTTTTGATTCAGCTCGATCATTGGGCCATTCAATATCATTGGTTGCAGGTCGAGCCGGAATTAGCCAATAATCTCCTGTTTCATAAACTGAATCTTTATCAAACTGGACTTTGATTCCAGCTTCCAAATCAACCCATCCAGCTTGATCAGATTGATTGGCAATTACTATTTCTTTGATTTGTTCCCAGCGCCGAACTTTAGTAGCCTTCGAGAGAATTTCTCCATTCGTAATTCTAGATGTATCAAATTCAATCTTGGTATCTGATGCTCTTAACAGAGGAGCTAGCGCACCAGGCTTGCCTTTTAGCTCCATCTCTTCATTCGTGATTTCAATCCACTGTCCTGTTTGGGAAGAAGTCCAGGCATCCTGGCTACTCTTGCGAATAATGATCGTATTGCCTTGAATATTTTTAATAGCGCTGACAATACTGCCATTATCGCGTGACCATTTAAATGTTGCTTTTGGGCTAGGGTCGTGAATTTCAACTCGGTATAGTTGATTTTCTAACCGTCGATAGCCTGTTTCAGCAGATGCCGAACTCCCAGAGGGAGAACAATATTTGGCACAGGCATTTAAATAGGGCTTGCGACGCTCAATTTTGTGTTTACTAGAAACATTTTTCCACTCTTTTCTATGTTCATCCGATTCGGGAGCATCCCAGTTTTGTAAAATCATCCCCAATAGTAACCAGATTCCAAGGGTTTCAGATCCGTTTAAAATAGCTAACGTGCAAAAGTGGGATGCTCCCTCCGATTCAGGGAATTTATCAAGATTATTGAGTTTTTTAAGCTTCAATTGCCAAACCGTTTTAGTACGGGTTGTAGTATCGGGAATATTAAGAGCAACCTCGCGAATGGTAGAGTCTTCAAGAGCGGTAATATGGCGTTGCCAAACATCTATATAAGCTAGATAAACTCCATCTGTTAGGGTTGATTCATCATTGGGATTGGGATAGTCGGGTTGAGTCTTGTAGGTCAATAAACGGCGTAGTTCTATTTTATTATCAACACCATCCTCCTCAGTTTTAGCCCCAATTAAATCATTCAATTTCACATCAGTAAAGGTTAACTCTCGCTGATCCGAGGTAACAGTTTTAATTTGCCGCCGTTCCTCTTTTCCCTGAGTTGGGTATTCAAGCCACTGTCCCTGCTCAAGTGAATGTCCATCAACGCTGAGGCTGGATACTTCAACCCGGTTAGAAGCTTTAATTTTGGCTTTGAAATGTGTTCCTGTTTCTAGTTCACACAGGGTACCATTCACATAGAGACGACCGGGAGCGATCGCTAAATCGCTGCCATCTGGGGTTATACTAATTTTGAAGCTATCTCGATAGGGTTCTCCGGGGCCTTCTCCACTCGTAGGAACACCACTATCTGCACCAATCATATCTACTGACTGAGCATGACGTAGATAAGCTTCAATATCAATTTGCTCGTTCCAATCTGAGTCCAGTTGCAGGCGACCTTGCTGCATCCGGACGCTAGTATAATGCTTTTCAGGTTGAAATGTAGACCGGGTAAAATCACCTTTCATTCAAATCTTTCCTCAAGTAATATAAAAAATTCCGGCTTCTAAACCAAATCGCAGATTTTCTTCTATACTCGCCCGTAAATTTGCCTCTCGTTGGGGCTGCTTTAGGGAATTAAATGCTCCCATTTCAGCTCCATCTTCTGCACCTGTATGAATTTCTTGGGCACTGGTTTGACTGAGTTGGGCATAGCGCGGATCGCCGTAGCACGTTGAAGTAAAGTTAGGTTGTAAACGCTCCACAATCAGCAATTTTTCCGCGATGTTCGGCAGTCCTTGATTGATTGATATCCAACTGCCGCTTCCATTGGTACACTGCAAAATATCTCCCGAAGCTGTCCCCCCAAAGACATCTCCGTTGTTTCCGTTAGCCGTCAGGGTGGTAATATCAATTCCTTGTGAATCGGACTTGAGTTGCTGCCATTTTTTATCTTCATGAAATAAACGAAAAATTTTCCCGTCAGCTGTTCCTGCGAATACAACCGGATTGAGATTTTCTGTGATTTGAACTGGAACAAGTGCTGTAATCACAAAGCTCGTTAATCCCTCATTTATTTCCGTCCAACCCTTCTCATTTAGATTAGAACAAAAAATACCGTTACCTGCCGTTCCAGCCCATAATTGCCCTTTGGTATCAATGGCTAAAGCCGTGATATACAGGTTGGTCAAGCCTGTGTTGAAGGGTATCCAGTGATAAGATATTGTCTTGTTTTTCTCCTCGTGGCTGGTAAACCGGAATACGCCTTTACCACTCGACCCAGCAAATAGTTGCCCCGTGGAATCCACAGCAAGAGCCGTAATATTTAAATTTGTTAAACCTGTATTTATTTTTTCCCAAATTTCCCCTCTATCATTTGCCCATAGTACGCCGTTTCCTAACGTTGCTGCTAATAATTGATTAATCCTGAAAGGCTTTTCCTCTAGGTTGCTGCTGAATGGCGCATTGACTTCCAATATGGTGTCAATCTTGATTTTGAAAGAAGTGCCTTCCGGTAAATTTTCTAGAAATGGCGCATTAATTTCCAGCCTATCCCCTTCTGAGTTGTTGAAGTCAATTTTTACAATACTCCTAGTTTGATTGAGGGCAGTAATTTTGTCACCTAATTGTAGAGTTTCTTTACAAAAATTAGTGTTCTGCCCCCTAACCGTAATCCCCTGACTGGAAATTGTACCTATTCCAGCTTGTCCAAGGGCAGTTACAAGTCGGGTTTCTTCACCGATGCTAATCGTGTCACCCTCTCGCACTTGGGAATAGAAGAAAGTCCCCTTTCCTATCAGCTCCCTGCTGTCACTGGAAATTGTTCCTGTGCCCTGCCTTGCCCAAGCAACTAGATGATTAATTGCTGTATTAATCTTGGTTTCGATTTTTTTCCAGGTTTCTCCATTATTTCTTGAGTAAAAAATACTCCCATCTACGGCACCCATCCACAGGGTATTAATTTGAAAAGATGAATTCTCTAGCTTTTGTAAAAGTATCCGCAATAGTAACCAGATTACAAGGGTTTCAGTCCCTTTTAAAATAGCTAACGTGCAAAGTTTGGATGCTCCCTCTACTTTTATATCACTATTATTCAGAATTTCACTAATTCTTAAACTTTGATAGGCGGCTATCAGGATATCTCCAGGTTGGAGTTGTTGCGTGAAAGCCGTGCTAACCCCAGTGATTTCCTGATTTGCGATCGCAGTTCCAGTTACTGTATCACCGCTGCTGGAAATCGTACCAATTCCAGGTTGAACGGAAGCGAGAAGTGCTGTAACGTAGCGACTGGATAAGTTATGAGTGACATCTTCCCACGGACGATCGTTATTTTGAGGATTGAACCGAAAGATGCCATCCCCTGCCGTTCCCAGGAAAACAAAGGAGTTGTCAGGAGTTGGGAGAATTTGAATCGCTGTAACAGCAGTGGGCACCCGTTTCAATGCTGCCTGCAACGCCATATCGGGTTGGCATTGATAGCGGCGGGGCGTGTGGGATGCTCCGGGGACATGAGAAAAGCGAATACAACCCTTTTGATGCCGTAGGACAATCACTTTTTCGGTGAAAATACTGTTGCTAGCTTCTAAGTAGCGAACGGTTGTCATGCCAAAAACTGTAGTGGTTTTGATTTCAACCTCGCTGCCAGGGGCTGAGATAGCTTCCCGTTGTTGTTCTTTCCCTCCGGTTAGTCCTTTATCGATGATGCTGTCGGCAATCGACAGTCTTGGAACGGTATCGGTGAGGTAAAGGGGGCCGCAAATACTCCGATAAAGCGCAATCTCTAAACGGGCATTATCCCATTGGGTCGTGGGGGGTGCTGTTTCGCTGCCAGGTTCTAACTCGTGGGGGTAGCGCCAGCGCTGGATGGTTTGCCAAATTTGTGAAACTCGGTTCTGTAGCTGCTGAAAGGCAGGTTGTAGGAGTTGAGTTGTGTTAAATTCCGGGGAGGCATTGCTTAACTCGACATCCCGGCAAATCGACTGCCACACCCAATTTAAGCAATACATGACTAGGGCGATCGCATTAAACCCCTCCTCCCCATTAAGATCGAGAAGAACGAGCCATCCGGGTTCCACGTAGAGTCCACCCTGTTGGGGGACGAGCGTACAGTGGTTGATGTTCAACCGCTTGAGATTACCGGCTAAAACGGTAAGTTTACCTTCCACCAGCAGTCCATCTAGAATAAGTTCGCCCGGATCTGGATTGTCTGCGATCGCAGTTCCCCGTACTGAGAGGTTACCGTGTAAATGGGGACGACAGCCATCAGCCGCCAGAATCTCAAGTCGTTTCTCGGCAGGCACGACAATGGACAAGTCCCCTTCGTATGTGCAATTATCTGCGATTAGGATAGTTCCGGTTTCTGCCTTATCTGGTTCTTGAGGAACGATGCCCAGATGCTCCCATCCTCGTCCCTTAAGACTCACAGGAGTAAGGGGTAATCCTTGTTTGGTTTCGTGAGAGATGAATAGAATTAGCGTTTGACCGGAATAAGCACTCAGAGCAAACTGCATTTCTCGATCTAAACTAATGGTTTGTCCCTGCTCATCGCTCACTGTTCCTGGAGAAATAGCGATGATGGCTCGTTCGGGATTAACTAATGTAACGATTAGACCGTTGCTTTTAATCTCATCCGGAGTTGCGTTAGTACAATACAATTTTTCACGCTTATCCCCCTTTTGAGCCAGCTCTGGATGTGATTTAGTATTATCAAAAGAAATGCTTTGGATATTTTTTTTATCAGTATTATTACTATGTAAAGTGACTAAAGGAATTTTTAAGGTTGCTAAACAAATGCAATTTAGATCGAAAGTAATTGGAGAATCTTCCTGATTTAATAGCTCAATCTGCCACGTTTTTTTCCAGCCAGTTGTTTTAATTAAAACTAGGCGTTTCGTCTCACCTTGATAAGGGCTTAAATCAACTGAGAAATTGTTAGACATAATTAGCAATCGCCCTCGTTCATCGACAACCGTTCCTGCCGTAATCACGGCTTCTAACTTCCTCGGTTGCAGCTTAACCTCCAATCCCTGTACGATTCCCGGCTTAAACTGAAAAGACCGACAAATGCTCTCGTCAAACTGTGGGTTCGGTCTTTGAGCATTCAGCGTTAGATGAATGAGTGGGATAAACGTTCCGGGGGGATATTCATCGAAGGCGGTTTCCGAAACAAACTCAACTGGTGCTTCATCCGACGCACTGGCTTTCCTTTCAGAAGGGGGACGATAAAAAATGACAAGCCATCCTTTCGCGTCCTGGGTGAGGTTAAATTTTTCGAGAGGGACTACATAGTCTCTCTCCAGAAGAATCAGTCTCCCTTGGCGATCGACGGCCCGACCGGCAGTAACAATCACACTTGAGCTTCCCGGACGAACAATGACTCTCAACCCTTTACCAATGATTCCTGGGCTAAAAGAAGGACGAATTTTTTTCCGATCAAGGTGTATAACCTGAACGGTTGGAATCTGAATGCGAGCTAAAGGAATATGGGTAGAGTCTTTTAATCCTTGCCATGCTTCAACCGTTTGATTCCAGGTTTGAATGGCAGTCGCGAGGGGATTGGAGTCGGCTGAAGTGGCTTGTTTTACCTCCCAAATTAGGGGTGAGATGGAGTTTTCGGTCTCCTGGTTTTGAGTTGAAAGCGTGCTCCGATCGCTATCGGGTTCATTGCGGTTGTAGGAACCGCCGCCTAGATCATCGCTAAATCCATAGGAGTAGCTGACTTCCACCCGCGTTGGCCAAGGTTGATGGAGAAAGGCAATCCGTCCTAATTCCGGGTCTACTGCGACAACTTGCGTGGGTAGGGGGGTATCATCACTGCGATCGGATTCATCTTTGGGAACACGCCAGCCTGTTTTTCCGGGTTCATCCACGTTTTCCAAATTACAGATCAAGACTTCTTCAGGAGGAATGGGTTTAGGTTGACCGTTGACAAAAAGTTGTAATACGGGTTCGCGATCAAAATAGTGAAGGCCTTCTAACGACGTTCCTTGCAAGCGCAACTGTCGCCGTTGTTTCAGTTCATTAGCCAGCACTTCACGGCGCAGGATACCTGGTACATTAATTTCTTGAGCCAGGGTAATGATATCTGTCTCCGTCTGGGGCTGGTTAAACAGCGGCGCATCATTCCCCAATGGGTTAAAGGTGTAATATTGTCCGGTAATTTCCAATCCAGACTCTAGAACGGCACGGGCGGTACTGCGTTCAATAGGATAGCTGTATAAGCGCCAGACAAATAAGCCAATATTGACAACGCTATACCGTCCCCCCCGACGGATGGGGCGGATTTCTGCGCTATATGACGCTTGTTGTTCAAAGGGTGTGCCGGTTTGTTGCAGGGAGTTGTTGGTTCGCAGATTGAAGGTTGTACTGTTGGAGCGAATATGGTTGAGGTTTTGGGTAGTTCCCACTAATCGGGCGAATTCTACCGCTCGTGCTCGCCATCCCGTTACATCTTGTGTCAACTGCTCCAGCATAGCAGTCGTTCCCTTGCGCCGTCGATAGGCAAGGGTGTTCGCTACATAAGCCCGTCGCTCTTGCTGCCCGTAAAGGCGGGAATTATCGGCGTACAGCTTTTCTACATCGAGTAAATCGGCAATGTAGGGAACCGCCCATTCGGCACAAGTTTCAATGAACCAATTTTCATAAAGGTCGGTGATATCCCCTTCAATAGTCAGCAATTCTTGCTCAATCAGGGCTAGCAGTGCCCGCAGAGGCTCGCCTTCCACCGCATCCCGTATCTGATAGATGGCAGGAAGGAGTTTGTATAGACGATCGTGAGGAGATGTAGTCATTGGTAGCTAGGGAGAGGGGGAGCGGGGAAGGGACACAGGTGCTTGTAGGGGAGAAGCATTTGGGCGATTCGCTTAGTTAAAAGCCCAAGAGATTGGTATCCCAATGCTTCGCCCAATCCCAACGAAAAGTATTTTTTGAAACGGATTTGATGTCATAGTGTAGGCACGATCGCAAGTTTGATTCCAGCAGGATTGAATAATAACAATTGAGCAGGGTACACTTGATTCGTCTGAGGGTCGGAACGAGCCTGAAAAGCAGGCAGGGACTGGACTAGCGCCTTACTGCGTCCGGAGGGATAAAGCGCATCTAAATCAACGGCAATCACCCCCTCAACGTTTTGCATGGTTGCGATCGCTTCTGCTGCTGTGACGTTTTGTCCGAACTGCCGTCGAGGGAAGGCAAAGGTGGTTTTGAGGGCGGTAAGTACTTTGTTTTCCACCTCTTGGCGTTGATAGCGGGGGTTAATGAGTAATCGGGCTTCTAGGTTGAATAGGATGCGATCGTAGGAATCAACCTGCACTTGTTGTAGTGGATCTCTGGCTTGGTTGATCGCTGCTATTAAGTTGGTATACAGGGACGATTCTAGAAGAACCCTCTCTCCACCTACGGCTGTGATCGTAATGTGTACTATGTGATTTTCTTCGTACCAGACGGCAACAGCTTGTGCTTTCCCAATTCCAGCAAAGCCTCGCGCAAAGTCCTCGAAGTCGCGCAGGGATACAATTCGATCCAACGTCCGCACAGTGGGAGGCGCTTTAGCCCGCGCTTCTTCTAAGGATTCGGGTGGGGCTGCCCCTGTCGCAGGGATAGGATTGTTAACCTCTACAATCCCTTGGGGACGAGTTTTCAGCAAACTGAGACGAGCTACCGCAATATTGCCATCGAGTCCAATCCCGCTACGGTAAATGGCTGTAATATTTTCGTTACCACTAGGCAGACGAGCACCTTTAATGCCATCGCCAAAGGTAACGGTTGTGGTGCCATTATCTTCAATGCGGATAATATAGTTTTGGTCTTGCGGAGTGAGGGGATACAGGTAAGGAACCTCCTGCCACAGCACGCCGTTAATCCGTACTTCTAACGTACTCTTGGCACCGCTTGCCGTTGTCGTTGGCACATACGTCAGGGGCGGTTTCTTGAGAGCAAAGCGCTGGTTAGTTTCATGTCCATCGCCACTTCCTATCACTTCCTCAACGGTTTGGCCATGAGTTGCCTGCACGACATTGGCATAGACTTGTACTGTTGCCGGATCGTAGCTATATTTCAGAGGCTGTTGCAGGGTTAGAACAGGCATTTGTTGGTCGGTGGGAGGCAATTTGATGTTCGCCATTTCACTAACAAGACTACTATCTGCTGCTGCCGGAAGTAAGGTTAGCTGAGGGAAAGCATTGTCCTCCTTATTGCTACTTTCTACTCCTGTCGCGTCGTACTGAGTTGTCGTTAGATAACCCTGAAATCCATCCTTGTCCATCACCTTCCACTGC
The DNA here is from genome assembly GCF_036701485.1 of Microcoleus sp. Pol11C3. NCBI lineage: Bacteria > Bacillati > Cyanobacteriota > Cyanophyceae > Oscillatoriales > Microcoleaceae > Microcoleus > Microcoleus sp. Pol11C3. The sequence goes on from NZ_JAUBQW010000082.1 coordinate 8,733, forward strand.
TGATAGGGAATTGAGGTATTTGGCAATGAAGTAGGGGGTTCTAGTAGTTGTACTACGTCCCGCCGTTGAACAGGTTTAGTTTCAAAGCCATCTGGGGACAACAAAATACCGATGCCGCCTACAAAAATGTTTGGAGAGTCGTGAGGAATGAGGATTGCCTGCACATCTATATTAGTGAGGTTGGTGTTGGCAGGTGTCCATAATTCACCTTGATTATCGGAATAGAAAACACCTCCCTTAGATGTTCCCACCCACACCTTCCCGCTAGCATCAACCGTTAAGCAACGAATTTCCAAATCCGTCAAATTTGTATTCACTTGTTCCCAGTGATCGCCATTATCTCTAGAGCGAAAGACGCCGCTACCTGCTGTTCCTCCAAAGAGATAGTCTTTAGCGATCGCAACTGCTGTAATATTCCGATTAGTCAAACCTGTATTAATAGTGAAAGCCGTTCCCGGCTGCAAAGCTGGACGGAAAGGTTCATCCACTGTGAACGTAACTGTGCTGCTGTTAGGATTGCTGTCTATAACGGTACGGCTTTGATCGGCAGCGCTAATAATATCTCCAGTCTGTAGCTCAAAATTACTGCCAATCCAGCTAACTTGATTGCCATCACTAGAAATCGTCCCAGTCCCCTGTCGAATTTCGGTGAATTGTTGCCAAGTGGTACCATTATTTTTGGAATAAAACACCCCATCTCGCACGGTTCCAGCAATCAATTCATCAGTACATTGTTTCACTGCGAGTGCTTGTACATCCGTACCGATTAAACGGGTTGCTGTCCAGTTTTCCCCATCATTTTGAGACTGGAATACTCCACCATTAGTCGTTCCTATGAATAGGGTTTTACTGTAGGAGTTAAATGTGATCGCACGGATATCGGTGTAAGTCAGTCCTTGCTCTTGATTAATTTTTAGCCCTTTCTTTCCACTATCATTAAATCGAAAAATTCCTTCAGCCGTCCCGACAAAAATCAAATCAGATTGATTAGACTCATTCCTGGGTTTGGACAACAACGCCTGAATTTCTTTTTTCTTCAGGGTTTTGTTAATATTCTCCCAACTATCAACCGGTTCCCAATATTCACCGTTGTCGAGGGAACGGAAAATGCCCTCCGTTGTTCCTGCCCAAATCGCGCCTCCTTGAGGATTACTCGTGAGCGAGCGCACTTGGGAATTCGTCAACCCGCGATTTATCTTTTTCCATCGGATAGATTCTGGCTTGGTTTCAGCGCCCAAATGGCACACCCCGCCGATATCATTGAGTTGGGTACGCAGGTGCTTACCACTGACAATGACGGTTTGATTGGGTTGTAATCCCTGAATAAACTGATTCAGGAAAACGGTATTTCCTTGAATTGGATCTTGAAGAATTTCTTGTTGGTGATCGCTCACCGTGAGTCGTTCTTGGGCTAACTCCAATTCTTCACTGCGAAGCAGTACAATTGCACTTCGCAATCCAAAATCTTCTGGGTTAACTTCAGCATCCGGTTCTATCCGGGTAATTTTACCACTCAGATTAAAGTCACTCCGCAAAATAGTTGTAATACTTTCAACCTGGCGTGCTGCGAGCCGAGGTGTTTTAGCTTTAGTGTCTGGATTGTTCAAGTCACGAGCATCAAACAAGATAACCCAGCTATTTTTGAGAATCTGGGGATAGAGGGTGTCGAGATCAATTTGTTTGCGATCGGGAATTTGAAACCCAGGCCACTCTCTTTTTTTGGCAGCATCCCTATTTTGTAAAATCATTCCCACTATTAGCCAGATTACAAGGGTTTCAGGCACTTTTAAAATAGCTAACGTGCAAAATTGGGATGCTCCCCTTTTTTGCTGGTTTGTTGTTGCGATTGAAGGTTCCTCCTCTGTACTCTTTTCTGCTTCAATAGTTACTGCTAAAAAATCTATAAACTGGCTCCCAGTAAAGACAGTTTTATTTCCAGTAATTGCTAGTGACATGAGAGGGATTTTACTTAAATTACAACAACTATTGTCTTCAGAGTTTTCTCCATTAATCGGAGTCCAGCTCCGACCTTCATCACTGGAGAGGTAAATACCCCTGTTCGTCGCAGCAAAAATACTTCTACTTCTATTAGGATGAATGGCTAGCGCTTGGCTGTTCTGATTACTCAGTTCATTGCCCACTTTATTCCAAACATCCCCAGTTTTATCGAAGCGAAAAACACCCTTCGGAGTCCCAACGACAATAGAAGTAATCTGAGTCGCTACGATGGATTGAATTTTTTTATTTGACAGAGTGACATTAATTTCATCCCAGGTATTGCCATTATCACTGGATTGATAAGCTCCTGTATCTGTCCCGGCAAAAATATAACTAATTCCTGTAAAAGTACGGGTATATAGAGAATAAAAAGTTTTATCAAATAGCCCACAATATAAACCTTTCTGTTTCCAATTTCTGCCTCCGTCTTGAGAACGATAGAGACCATCATCAGTTCCAGCAAAAATGTAATATTTGTCCCGGTTCGGAATTAGAAAAGATACCTCCAAAGGCTTATCAAAAGTAAAAGTAGTGTTGATGATGAGTTCGGTAGCGGAAATAATGTTCATCACTATTCTGTCCTCACCCTTAGCTGTAATAGTGTCGCCTACTAACAGTTCACTGAGAAATTCTGTCTGATTTCCCCTTACTGTGAGCGTATCTTTTTGTATAAGAATACTTCCTGTACCAATGTTGGTCTTGATACTGTAGAAAATCAGAGAGCGAACAATCGTATTCGGAAGACTCGTATTGATAGACTGCCAGTTATTACCGTCTTGTCCCTCAACTCGAACTGTACCGATATGAATTGGAACCCAATTTTCACCCCCATCTTTTGAGCGAAAGACACCTCCCCCTGACGTGCCAGCCAATAAAGTTTCCCGCTCATCTTGAGCATTTGTATAAATGGTATGGATGTTTAAATTGGTTAAACCATTATTAACTGCTTCCCAAGTTTTGCCCTTGTCCATAGAGCGAAAAATTCCTCTACCTGGAGTACCAGCTAAGACAACTTTTCCTTTGCAAGCGAGGCAACGAATGTCTTGATCGGGTAGTCCCTTACTAACGGAAGTCCAATGGTTTCCGTTATCCTCAGTGTGGAAAACCCCCCCCTGAATTGAGCCGCCTTTTTTTGCGATATCAGCCAATTTAATCTCAGCAGGCATCTGTTCCCAATCGGGTGCATTATGCCCAAACAGGTTGGCGCGTTGACGAAATGTAAACACTTTAGGATTGCGAAGCGGGGTAGTAATTTCGGGGATAGATTCTTCCCACTGTACGAGGGTATATCCTGCCTGTGAGTTTTGTACTACTTCAGTGAGGGGAAGGAGATAAGTGTGAATCTCTCGTTCTTCGTCAATGAGTAGTAGGAAGTCTCCCGCTTGTAACTGGGTGCTGATGCTGTTGAGATAGAGTTGGCGCGTGTTGCGGGTAATTTTTTGGGGCCGGGTGGAACGCGGTGTTAGGGCATTCCAGTCAGCGTAGGCGGTAAAATTTTCACTGGTTTCAAAGGTTTGGGGGAGTTCATCCTTACTAGGGATACTCAGGATTTGAGTCCCTTTGGGAATGGTTGCTACCCTAGGCGAACCAGGCACATCTTCAACATTAAAGGTGAGAAACGTGCTGGCAGCAACGCCTGGATTGAGTTCATAACCAATTGCTCGTGCTAGTTCTAAAACAGAAAGGCGTTCGGTTGCGGTGCGTAAATAGCCTTCATTCGCAATTCGTTCCTGGTAAAAGGTTAATACATCAGCCACAACCGCCCAAGCATCTAAAAGTGCGATCGCAGTATCATCATTCAAGCGAGTGGTGAGTTTTTTTAGGCCACCTTCCCGCGCAGGTAACTGACTCAATAACCGATTCAGAAACCCCCGATAATCGGCAATGCGATAAGCAATTTGCGATAATCCCGGACGGTTTTCTGGCTTTGGGAATGGATCGGGTGTGTAATTCATAAACCGCCCTCTAAGTTAAACTCGATTCTGCCGTTTTCCGGTACATTGGGGGTATTATCTAAACAGGCAATTTCTAACCGTTCAAACTGAATTTTCCCCGTCTCTAGTTCTCCCGTGGCGGATTGTCCCCAACGCTGAAATCGGTTAACACTCACGGATTGCACACCGGATACTTGCATGGCTGCCGCTACCACAGGACTGAGATAAACGGTTTCACCAAAGCTGAAGCGATCGGGGTGAAAGAATCCCTCTTTCCCGTTAACTAAAATCTGATTACTAAAAGCATCTAGCAAGACTTGTTTCACAGTACTGCGGAAGTATTCTGGTTTGATTTGTACCGTGATGGCAATATCTAGGGGGACAAAGCGAGGCGCATCAATTTCAATGTCGTGTCCGGCTAAACGAAACTCTTCGAGAAACGTCTTTAATCCTTGCTGGAATTCCCGATCAACCAGACGCCCTCCCTCTCGATCTACGGTGATGAAAATGGTGTGCCAACTTCCTGTCCAACGTCGTGTTGCCAGGGCTTTGTTTACACCGGGATAGCGTTGTGCCATTTCCGCATAGTCGGCTTCCGTTACAGCCCGTCGTTGTTGCCGAAATGCTTGGGGCGCATACAGGCGGGCTTGTTCGATGGGTTCGGGTTCGGTTCCCCCAAGGGCCGATAGGGGATTATGCACTCCGATAATTGCTGTTTGAATGTCTTCTCGGCGAAGTTGGTCTTCGGGTTCCAGGTTTTCAGGTTGGATTACAATATGTGCGATCGCTTCTGCACCGACGTTACCCGCACGACCATTCCCAATGCGGTAACAGGCATACAATGGAGTATCCGGTTGCGGCTTCCTCCCTAAAGTATTGTCCCCAAAACGCAGGAAAGCCCGTCCGTCATCTTCTGCTTCTACCACAAAGTCACGGGCAAAGCGATCGCTAACGAGCAAATCTCTTTGAGGTTCCCAGTGTACACCCTCTCCTACCTGATTTTCCCAAAGTGCGATCGCAGGACGCGCATCTCGTAATTGCCATTGCATTGCCTTACTCGCAGGTGCAGTCGGATCGAAGGCTACCCATTGCCTCTGTCGATCTTGCACCAAACCGTGCTGGGTGAGTGGTCCTTCTTTTAAACGAGGGCGTAACCGTTGCCAACCTGGGTTTTCACGCAAATCTTCTGAGATGAGCGATCGCCCCGCATCCACCAGCACCACATTTCCCCGTGCCACACTAATATCATGAATCGGCTTCCCCTGGGCATCGATGTTGGAAATATACAAATCAAAGGGCAAAGCATCCTCAACCGCCCAAGCAACCTCCACGATTTTGTCGCCAGTGAGTAGATCGATGGTGTCTTCGATTTGAGTTAAACGCACCACATGGCGATGCTGCCGATTGGTATCCTTCTGTTCACCTGTCTCCCATCCCCGCACTTCTTCTAAAACCAGTACACTGTTGCGCGTGAGTCGTTTTGACAGCAACCCATCTTTATTGTGTAAGGTGGCTTGAGTTGAACCTTTAGGCAAGTAGCATTGCTCGTTGCCCCAGGTGTAGAAATGGATGGTATCTAAGGAGTGATAGAGGATGATGTCATGCAAAGATTCAAAAACTTGGGCACCTGCTTGTAATGCTGTGTTGAATTTATCGGCAGGAAGCACCGCATTGGCTAAAGTCGTTTTGGTTAAAAATTGCACGCCAGAACGGTTATCTTCTTTGCTAGGGCCGAGTAATTTAATTCCGTCTATGCCTGAGTTTGCTTGATCGTTCTCATCCTTCAGGTGAACCACCACCCAAGCCCGTGCATTGCAACCATCGTGCATCAAGTAGTCTAGCAGGCGAACGTGACGACGCACAGACACCCGTTTCCGTGCAGTCCCCAAATAGGCTTCTGTTGCCACAGCATCTTGGTAATAACTCAGGTGATCGGCAGCATAGGCTAAAAGTTCTACCAACATGATGCCCAAATCTGCCGGGTTGCGTTCCTGCCACTGCGGCATAGTCACCGCTAGTCGATCTAGCATCAGGTGGCGGAAGCTGGCGTAGTCTTTGGCTAGGTAATCAATAACAGGTGGAGGCGGTTCCTTTTCCGGTAAGGGTTCTGGAGACTGGCAGTCAAATTCACTAATGGCCTCCGTCCAAAAGGAAAAATCAACCTCAGACAGTTGGGAGTCAAACCCTTCGGGAGGAGTCGATGAGGCGGGGGACTTTACCAAGCGCAAGGTATAGGTAGAAAAGTCACCCACTTGATCTACCCGAACTGTCAAAGTATTGGCAAAGGAACTAACGGATTCAACTTGTACCCCCTGCAAGCGAGTTCCACCGCTGATGACGACATTCTCTGCGGTTAAAGAGGCTAAGTTGAGCGGTAGACGATTGTTTTGGGTTGATTCAGCAATCGGGTGGATGAAATAAACCTTGAGCGTTTTGCGATCAGATGCCACCTCTAAGTAATCAATCCCGTTTAACCGGGGGCGTCCATTAACCTCTGTCTGTCGGACAAGTGTCCGTCGCTGTTGATTATTGCAACGGTACTGAGTACTCATGTCAAACCTCGCGAGTAAATTGCGCTACCTGTCGCTGCTGGTTGCGTCGAATCACGTACTGGACGGTTACCTCTAGCTTTGACTCAACGGTTTCAATGTCAATGCCTTCTACTTCAATCACATCGCCCAACCATTGCTGTAATGCGCCCTGAACTAAAAACTGAGTTGCTGCGGCTAATTCGCTGCTGTTGGGTGAAAACAAAAGTTGGTACAACCCACTGCCAAAGTCCGGGCGATTGACTCTCTCTCCCGGTGAGGTGAGGAGAACTTGTTCGACTAACTGACGAATGTGCGTGGCCGTATCCGTTTCTGCCACCCGTCCGCGTCCATCAATTTGCAAGGGATAGTTAATCTGCATGGTTACGTTACCTTAACACGAGTTTGAGTGAGAAGCACAGTCAGCGGCGTACCGGTAGGAACGCAGATAGCTTGACTATCTTGCATCAGAACAGGCATTCCCATTACCCTGACTCGCAGTGCTGCCACCACCCAATTCCCAATGATGCAGGGGCCGACGTTAGCCGGTGGGGGAGGATTGGCACAACCGGCGATCGCATAAGGGGGGCCTTGCGTTGTCACCGGCATCCCCATCACCCGCACTCTGGGATTGGGGATGGTAGGTTTTGCCTGTCCTCCATGAGCGCAAATGACTGTAGAACCAACATTGAGTAAAAAACCAGGCATGATAGCACCTCCTTACATGACTTCCAAAGCACCGTTATTCACATTCACGCCGATGGGGGAAAGCTTGATATTGGCAATGGGATAACTCAGTTCAATTCCCGACGATGCAATCTTGACATTAGCTGGCGTACTACTCATTTCAATTCCCGACGAGCTAATCTTTGCTGTTGCTGGGGTGTTTGCGATTTCAATCCCCGAGGAAGTCGTTAACTTTACTGTTGCTGGATTACAGTTGAGTTCAATACTATTAGCCGTCAGTTTAATTTCAATAGCACTTTCGTTGAGTTGAATACTATCACCCGCAATCGTAACCGTAGAGGATTCCCCATTCTTCAATTCAATGGTTTCTGCCATGAGTTTAGCCGTGGTCTTGTTGTTATTATTCAGTTCAATACCATCGGCATTAAAAACCATTTTTAGCGGTTTTTCTACCACTGGCTTATCAACTTCAACCGTTAACCCTTTGTTATTTCCTAAATTACTTAAAGTAATCGTAATTCCATCCGTTTTAAACACCTGCACCTTAACTGGATCATCAACTTTGGCGTTTTGAGGCAATTCATTTTCCCCCCAAAAACAACCACTCCAAATCGGATAATCGGGGTCGCCACCTTCAAATTCCACCCAAACATTGGCATCAACAGGTGGAATGGTAAAAAAGCCAACATCTTTGCCAGCATAAGGAGTGCAGGGCAATGCCCAACTTTGGCGTCCCTCTCCAAAGATTGCGGGAACGCTAACTTGAATTCGACCTAAATTTAAGGGGTCTTTGTTTGCTGCTACTTTACCGCGATATTTGCCGAAAAACTGTTTCATATTGCCACCCTTTGTGTTGTGGTTCCGAGTCCTTCCCGGGTAATGGTAAAATTCTGCTTATATTGCCCCCTGCTAATTTTGTGGGTGACGCTTTTGACGTAGTAGAAGCCGTCATAGCTGTGTCCTACCCCTCGCAAACCCACCAATCCTCGTAATTGCAGCAGCGCCCCGTATCGCAGGGTATCGAGTTCCCCTGTAACCGTGACAACATCGTCCACAGAGCGGTCGGTTATCGCTTGGGCGTGGGCGTCTGCTTGAGCGGTTTCTCGACCGGTTTGGCGAAACTGTCTGAGGCGTCGATGAGTTTGCTGAGTGAGTGCGGCTTGCTTGGCTAATTGGGGGCGATCGCTGCTATATTCCTGTACAGGTCGAATTTTGTTCGTTTTGCGGTCTTGAACGCTTCCCTCTACGGCTGCCACCGCTAAGGCATTATTCTGAAAGTTGATCGAGTCCACATTACTGAAGGAACCCATATTAACGCTTAATGCCTTCTGTGCTTGAGCTTGGCGCTGTGGCGGCCCCCAGTAGGCGGTGTTACTACCGGATGCAGGGCCGGGAATGACATAAAAGACGTAAGCAAAGCGTTGGGCGATCGCTCTAAGATATTCTAGATCGGTGCCTTGTTGGGAGGGAATCCGTTCATTGCGAGTCGGTTGATCTCGCAGGGGGGGATTCACCACTTTGGGAATCAAACCGTATTTGGAATAATTACTAATTAAAAGACGAGCGATCGTCGCTTCATCCTGGGCAGTATGTTCTACTGATTTCTCTTCTAAATCCATCATGACGCTGACATCTTCACCCGTAATGGTGAACGTGGAACCCCCTGGTGTCATACTCGGTGAAAACTGCTGGTTTGTAATGATGCCATCCATCAGGACTTGAGCATTAGCTCCTAACGTCATGATTAAAATTACCCGATTAAAAACATTTAACAAGGGATTTTTTAGGAGTTGATAGTCCTGCAAATCATTGCGTCCAGCGCGACCCACTTGAAAGATAATTTGAAAGCCAGAAGACCCTTCCGCGCTATAAGTGACTTCAACGCTATGAATAGCTTCCATGAGCATGGGGGCAGGTTTAGGTTGGTTGGCACCAATCAACAAAGTTAGGTTAATTCCCAGTGGCATAGCAACGTCCTCAAATCTGTGGCATTGGAATTCGGATTGTCTCCCCAATTTCAGCGGTGAGTTCAGTTGGATTTAGGATGTTATTAGCATCACACACCTGCCAAAATTGCTCAGCATCACCCAGCGTATTATGAGTAATTAAATCTAAGCGATCGCCTTCTACCACCATGACTTCTTGCAACAGCGGCATAGCTTGCCCCTGCGGTAAAAAACGACGGCGTTTGTATGAAATTTTACGCCCATCAGCGGTAGTGGTTTGCGCGGTTTCTAAGTTGTAGTAGCGGCTAGTATGCTCAAACATAATCTTGAAATTAAGTAGGGAGTCAAAAATGAATAGGCAAATGTCTTAAAGAAATTGATTAATATTGAAATCATGTGTGATGGAAGCGAGATTACTAACAATACCTTATAGCTGCCATAAATTCTTTACTTATGTGATGAGCCAGGAATAATTTAGATGCCGGTTTCCCCCAAGGTAGATCGTTGTAGTTCAAAACTCGCAAACTGAGGGACACCTTTGCCCGAATTGGGTTGAGGTTAACGTCATACGCTTCTTCGGTAATGCTGAAATCATTTAGACGAACAGGGAGTACCCGTTTATTACCCCACACGAGCAAAGTCATAGGAGCTTCCATTGGCACTATTTCGATCATCCCCCTCTCTAATTGCTGCATATTGGAAATCACCTGTGTGCTTTTGGGATAAATCAGAGTTTCCAATGCAGACAGTTGAGGATAGATGCCCAGTTCAATCGCGTTTTTTTCTGCCTGTTCCAGTTGATCGGTGGCATCAAGTTCAACATCGAGCTTGATGGTTTCTACAGGCGCACCTTCTAAGCGCAAAGCTTCAACTTTAGCACCATTTTTTTCACTCGCTACTTGCGGCTGAAGGTTTCGTGTCAGGGTTTCTGGATTGTACTGGAATGTGACTGTGCTGACCACTCTCTTTGTAGATGAATCAACAGCTACGATCGCACCCTTGGGTAATTTGGGGGAACCAGGAAAAGTCATTATGAGACACTACTCCTTCGCTTAAAGATTGAAATTTTTTCGTACTAGAAACATGGCTTGACAGCACACTAATTTTTACATTGGATTGCTACTTTCATCTATCCTCTTACATTTTCTTGTTTTTTTTATATTTCTTCCTAAAACTTAATGTTAGTTTATTTTACGGGATTATATTGACATTCCGATGAGTGCGTTGTATAATTGGAAGCAGTTGGTTTGGAGACCAGTTTATGCGTGCGATCGTCTTCTGGCTGGTTGTCGTTCCCGTTACTTTGGCATTCATTCTCGGTTTTCTGGCAAATTTGTTTCGCACGCTTGCTGAACAAGCGGCAAAAGACGCCACAAGCCTGACGTCTACACTAGGTGAATCATTTAACCCAGAATCAAGTGGTGAAGCCGTTGAGGAACCTAGAGTATAATGTCATCGCCACTGGGGAAGATTGAGGAGTATATTTCCTGGCGGGGCGATATAGAAGGCTAAAATTATAGATGCGATAAGCCTTCTGGCTCGCAGACCTCGATGATAAGCCTGAAGCTTATTAGAATTAATACTTTTTAATTCAGTAACGAACTCCCAAGAATTTTCTAGAAACATCACCCAATTCTGACCATATAGACCGATATAAAAACTACTATGTCATCTTTCATATTGCCCAAGCTCTTGAATGCGACCGACATATTTTTGCACGTCCATATGCTTATTCGGCGTTGCTGATTTACGGTATGAAAGGCTAAATATGCAATTCATAAAAACCAGCGTCCACAAAGCTTCTGGATTTTAAATTTATTTGTTTCATACCCTGATTAAGCAACGCCGCTTATTCTTCTCTCATATACAGCACTTGGCTTAACGATAAAGTACAATAGTAGAGGTGGTAAGAAAGAGAAAAATGAAACCGTATTCCCTAGATATGCGTCAAAAGATCGTTGACACTTATGAAGCAGGTAAGACCTCTCTTCGGAAAGTAGCAGAAAGATTTCAAGGAGCGTAAAAGTACGGTACAAGCACTACTAAAGCGAAAAAAAGAGACAGGAAGATTACTCCCTAGTCAGGCAAAGGGTGGTAAACCGAGCCTACTGTTTGGTCACGAACAACAAATAGAAGAGATGGTAGCTAAGTATCCAGATTACACACTAGCCGAATACTGTGAGTATTGGCACGAAAAAACCGGAGTATGGTTGAGCGAGAGTGCCATGTGCCGATTCCTACAAAAGCAGCAACTCACTTTGAAAAAAAAAACACTCCGGAGCAGTCAAGCCCATAAAGAAATCAATCAAAAGAAACGACTAGAATATTGGGAAAAAATCCGAGAGGTGGAACCAGAAAATCTGATATTTTTGGACGAAATGGGCGTATTACTAGGGATAATGAGGCAAGTGGCTAGAAGTAAAAAGGGAGAAAGAAGCTACGATATCAAGCCATTTTATAGAGGAAGTAGGGTAACAGTAGTTGGGGCAATAAACAAAGATAAAGTCATCGCCATGAAGACAATGGAAAAATCGCTAAACGGAGAGGAGTTCAAGAAATTTCTGCAAGAACAACTTCCAAATTATGGAAAGGAGCTGTATTAGTCATGGATAATTTGAAGGCGCATAAGGTAGAGGGGGTAGAAGAAATGATCGAAGCAGCGGGAGCAAGAGTAGTGTATTTATCACCGTACTCACCGGAATTCAACCCGATTGAACATTTGTGGTGGGAACTAAAGGCATGGCTCAGGAGATTTGTACCTCGAAGTGTACAGATAGTAGAAAAACTATTGGAATTAGGAGTGAAATTATGTTCAAGTAAGCAAATCGAAAATTATTTTGCTCACTGCTGTTACTGTACCTCTTAGTCACGCAAAGTGCTGTATTGCTCTTTCGGCATCATTGTTATCCTGTTTCACTTCCGGATAATCTAAAAAAGTGAACCACTCTGTCCAATGACGCTTGATGCGATTAGCCAATAGACATCTCCAAAATAGTAACATTATGTGGTAAAAGAACATAAGAGACCTTTTTTTACACAGAAAGATGAGCGACATCCTGAATCATATTGAAGAAAATCATAAAGAAACACAGCGATTAATTGGTCTCGCCTATGAAGAGTTACAACAATTGCTCCAAAATGCCGAACGATTACATCATGAAAAACAAGCTTTACTAGAAGCAAAGAAAGTGAGAATTATTGCTGGTGGAGGAGGTCGAAAACCCAAACTATCTCTTCCCGAAGAAATAATTTTAACCTTGGTCTATCTGAGGCATATGACAACATTTCAACTTCTGGGCATCCAGTTTGGAGTAAGTGAGTCTACAGCTAATGATACATTTAACTATTGGTTGCCGCACCTGCGAGAATTGCTACCATCTAGCTTGCTGGAACAAGTAAAAAAAAACGCTGCTGACCATGCAATAGTTAAGGAAATACTCACAGAATATGAATTAATAGTAGATACCTACGAACAAGTCAGAGAGAGACCTGGAGATAAGGATGAACAAGAAAAATACTTTTCAGGCAAGAAGAGTAATCATACATTCAAAAGTCAAATAATTATCATGCCAGATGGTAGAGATATAGTTGATGTTGTGGCAGGGGAACCTGGACCTAAAAGCGATATAACCTTATTCCGGGAATATCGCTCCGAGTTTGACCCTCAACAAAGATTTAAGGGAGATAAAGCTTACGTTGGAGAAGATTTAATAACAACTCCCATTAAAAAACCCAGAAACCGAGAATTAACAACTGAACAAAAAGAAGAAAACAAAGCGTTTTCGGCTCGCCGAATTTTTGTGGAACATCGAATTAGAACGGTCAAGATATTTCGAGTTGCCCAAGAAAGATTTAGATTAAATCCCCAAAAATATGAGCAAGTAATTTTAACGATTTGTGGAATAGTAAGATTGCGAATTGGAGCCTTAATATTACCATTAGGAAAAGCGGGGAAATGCTCGGATTAAAATTAACACAGCTTACTCAATATTTTGGCATAATTATCAACAATAAATATCTCAAACTCTGGTTTCATCGTACACACTAGCTAATTTACGATGATTACATTTACGTCCTAGAAATTAACTATACAGAGGCTTTGAGTGTTTTCGGAGATGTCTAATCGTTGGGCCTAGATTATTTAATTAACGGTAAATATTTTTATTGACTTCAATAAAATGATTTTTTTTGAGACGTAAGCAGAAACCTACATGGTAATTTGTGAGCCAGTTGGCTAGTTAACCGAACAAAATTATCGAGGAGGTCTATCTTTTTTTTACCACAAATCGCTACATCCTTTATAATATTGGTAGTCCTATTTAGGTAATGATGGCTATAAGTTCTTCCAGACAAGGCTTTCAGAGCTTAAAGTCGGCTTTGCAGCCCTGAAGTATCCCGACTTCTTTCACGTCTTTGCAGCCAGATAGCCAGTAGCTCAATGAGAGAATCAGCATCGTGGCTTCTGTCTTGGGCGGATACTTGGATCTTTCTATACGGCAGTGTCTCCATAGACTCCCGCTGTTAGGCTGTTTCAGCCATCATTACCTTCAGGGCACTACCATAATATTAAGTATTTGGGGCGACAAAGTCGCCCCATCAGGTATATCTCTCCAGTCTAAACCATTTTAAAAAACGTTCAAGGATCAGAGGATTTTTTGGTGGGTGCCGGTAAATAGGGAGATCCATCGCCTAATTTAAAACCCAATTGTTCCTCGATAATAGAGTGCAAATCGATTTCCGAGGGAAATGAGATTCCTAACCATTGCTGGATCTGTTTTTGAGACCAACTTGCAAATAGGGCAAAAGGAGATACTAGCATAATAATGAAGTGGTAGAATACATTTGTTGCCATAACTGTTTGATCAGTGGGTTGAGCATTTAGCCAACTTAAAAATTTCCAACCACTGCGAAAGCTAGCAACCCAAAGCCAAACAACAGAGGTAACTCCTAAGAGTGCTAGTAAGAAAAGCAGCCAAACCATATTCCCAAGGAAATCGAGGTTTTTTGCAATAGTATAACCATATGGAATTCTTCCATTTTCACTCCAAGTAATTAACGATTTAGTCGATTTATAAGGGGTAAGGCTCATCACTAAACTCTTCCATTTATTTTCTTAAATTTTATCACTAAATGACGGTTATTTTAAAAAATTTAAAAAATTAAATATTGGACTTTATACCATAAATTTTGAAGTTAATACAAAACTTTACATAGCGAGTTAAACCAACTCTAAAAAGCCTAAAATAGTTAACATAACATCATCTCCTCAAACCAATGAACCTAACGGATTTTTTGACACATACAAGCTTGTAAATAGCGAAGTTTATCTAGTAGTGTATGTCCTGACGGCTACACAGGTAGAGTCGATAGGGGCATTTCTACCCCTACCTCTCTTTCAGAACCGGACATGAAACTTTCGCTTCATCCGGCTCCTTGATATCTTCACCCTTTTTATGGGTACAATTCAAAACGGGTTATCATCATAGCTCTTTTGGAAGGAGCAATAATTTTTAGTTTTTGTGTCGTGACAGTGTTTGTGTAGAAGTTGGAGGTTTATATATTCATCCTTACCACTTAAGGAGCGGGGTTGGATATGATCAACTTCTACAGTGTCTGTAGGTGTAAAGTACAGACCGCAGTGGGTACATTTACCTTTTTGTTTTTTAAGAAGTGTTGCCACTCTTGTTGGTGTTTCAGGGTATTCTCCACGTCTTTTGCTCCAATAAATCCAGTCACCGTTGTAGGGTGTTGAATTGCCCTTGACCTTTACGTGCCTTATAATAGGCGTTGCTGAGTGTTGGGCTAACTTTATACCTTCTTCTGTGCTGAAACACCAATTTCTGTCGCCTACTGTACGCCAGTATTTGTCTTTGTTGATGTTACCTTTTCCCCGTCGTTTTGCCCATGCTCTTAATTTGTCGTAAATAAGGCTATCTACTTTTAAAAACCTTTCCTTACTTACTACTGTAGAGTAATAGTTTGACCAGCCTCTAATTATTGGATTTAGCCGTCTAATTAAAGCAGCTTGTGGGGCGGTATTATGAGTGTCTATTACTTCAGCTATTCTGGAGAGGTGAGCTTTTATTTTTGCATTTGAAGGGGTGATTAACGTCTTAAACCCTAGTGGTATTCCATGTGTACTTCTGGCACTTCGGTAGTTGCCTACCTTATGTTGTTGTATGTGGAACCCTAAAAACTCAAACCCAACATTTCCATTGTATTCATTGAGGGTGTGGGTTAATTTTGTTTTGCTTGGCTTTAATTCTAAGCCAATGTCACCTAACCATTCCGCAATTATCTGATGACAGGTTGTTACTACTTCAATGTCTTTGTGCATAATCACAAAGTCATCGGCGTATCGGATTAAGCTTAGTGATGCTCGTTTATCTTTTTTATTGATACCCAAGTATCCTTTTTTTAGCGTTTCCGCATATTGTTTAACCCGTTCTTCCATTCCGTGAAGGGCTATGTTAGCCAATAGCGGGGAAATAACCCCTCCTTGTGGCGTACCTTCCGTGGTCGGAAAAATTTCACCTTGGTCTAATACCCCGCTTTTAAGCCACGACTTAATTTGTTTTCGGAGTCGCGGATAGGTATTGATTTTGTCAAGTAATGCTTTGTGATTAATGCGGGCAAAGCATTTGGCAATATCAGCGTCCAGCACGTATTTAGCTTTATATCTGATACTGTCAAAGATAGCTCCTATTGCATCGTGACACGACCTACCGGGTCTAAAACCAAATGAGTTAGGCTCGAATTTAGCTTCCCATTCTGGCTCAAGCGCTGCTTTTACAACTGCTTGTAAGGCGCGGTCGTACATAGTAGGTATGCCTAATGGTCTTGACTCATTAGTTCCTGGTTTTGGAATCATTATTCGACGTGTCGGTTGTGATTTGCCAGTTGGTTTTAGCTGACTTACTAGCTTAATTCGTTGCTTCGGGGTTAGTAATTTAATACCATCCACTCCTGCTGTACGTTTGCCAGTATTATCTTGTGTTACCCGTCGTACTGCTAAAACCTTATTAGACCAAGAATTAATCAAGGTCTTCTGAAGCTTACGAACTGCTTTGACTTCGCCACGCTCACTTGCTCGATAGATACGTTTTTGCAACTTGAACGTCAATCTTTCGACTTTTCGCCAATTGATTTGGTTCCATTCCACCGTCGGGTTGTCCCGCGTTTTAGACTTATTCATTGCTACTCAAATTCCTATCTTTGAAGTTATCATGCGTCTGTCTGCATATCTCTGTCATTACAACAGAGCGTTGGCTTTTCACACAATCCTTCTCTCACATACTATTCGTTAGCTACTTACTGGGGAATCGACCTGTTTCCAGAAATATATGAGAGTTACTTCGTTCCGACTACACATTGTTTGAGCTTTTAGTGTGATGCTCTCCACCGGGTTTCTGGGCAGTGCTTGTAGGTCATATAGGTAAACGCCTATGCCCTATCCTTGCCTTTTGGCTTGGTCTTATTCAGCCGTTAGACCATCTTAAAAGGACGATGGTTCAGACACATCTTTGCTTTCGCTACACATAAACTCTTGATCGGCAGTTACCAGTTTCGGCTATCAGTAGTCTGCCTTTTATCCCCGCTTTACTTTGTTAGTTGCTACTTAACAAAATAGGGGATATGCTTTTACCGCTGCACCTGCGGACTAGGACTAGGGACTTGTGAATCCTGCACCTAGATGTATAATCAGTTACACTAACCAAGGGGTTAGGCTAACCGTCCCTGGATTTTTAATCCATTTAGGTTAAACGAATCGCACACCAATACTTTAACTGTACCGCTTGAACCAGAAACAGGGTTAACTTGGCAGGGAGTCAAACTCGGCCTTGAAAATTGCGGCTACCGCGTCCAAGTTAAGTCTTAGCTTATAATACGATCACCAGTGCATTTGTTATTGAACACATGCACTGGTTATTATTTGCGAGGGAAAGCGCTATAAAACTTTTGCGCTAATTCTATCAACAGTCAAAACTTTTTGGCTCACCCAAAAACCCATGCTATTGTTGTTTATCATGCACTCAAGTTTTATCGTAAGCAGATGGCCGATACTCGAATAACTCTTGCTCTCCCGCCGCGAATTTAGACTCATCCCTCCCAGAAGCAGGCCGAGCAAAGGACGCTTTGTTGCGAATCCCCTGGATATCTTCAGAAGAACGCTCAGACGATAGCACAAACTGAGTTCTCTGATAACGCAAATGGGCCAATTCAATTTTACCCGGTCGCCCTTCACAATAGGCTCGTTCAGCACAGCGCTTTACTGCGATCGCAATTTCAGCACTGGTTGCTCCGGCATAATCAGATAGTAGCGAATACCACTGTCTGTCGCTCCAAAGATTCTCTTTTCCTTCCCCAAACTGCTCTGGGAAATACTTAGCTAAGTGCAAATTGAAAATCTCATAGCGAGCGCCGCTGTGTGGCAAATCCACAAACCAGATTCCGCCGTCGTCAAATCTGCGGATAAGTTCAGCCGGCAGCATTTCTAAGCGGTTAACAGTAGCTAACATTAACACGGGGCTTTCATGCTCCTGCATCCATGTGAGCAATTTCTGCGAGAGCCGCCTAGCTACACCGCCATCAGCATTTGATTCCCAGCCAGAAAAACCCTTGTCAAAATCGTCAAAGAACAACACGCAGCCGCCCAAATTATCGGCTGTATCCAGCATTTTGTTGAGAGCGCGATCTGGATTAGAGGAACCTATAATATTGCCCCAACTTGCTGCTAAAAGCGCATAACCTAGCGTCTTAGCAGCTAGCTTTGCACTCAAACTTTTGCCCGTCCCCGGCGGCCCCCACAGCAGCATTCCTTTGGGAGGTCTGAGGTGATATTTCTTGGCATCAGCTTCTGACAGCTTTACGACTTCGCTCAAATAAGCGTCTAATAAATCTAAACCACCAGCATGAGGCACGTCGGGAGAAGCAATGAACTCCAACCCCTGGTCTCGAAGTTGCGATATTTTATGCTCCAATACCAACTGAGCGATTTGGACAACTGAAGCGGTCACAGAGAGCGATCGATCTAACACCAATTCAATTTCAGCCTGTGGCAGCCCTAGACTAGAAACAGCCAGCCGCTTTTTAGCAGTTACCGCATCTGAACCAAAATCAAGGGAACAATTGCGATCGCAAAAATTATCCACAAGAACTTCGACTTCAAAGCGATCGGGTAACGGACATTTGAGTAGAGGAATTAATGGACTTAGCTTTGATGGCAATTGGATGTACTCACCCAGCAGTACCCAATATTGGTTGGCCCAACGCCCTTTCAGCTCAAAGAATGCGTTAGCCAATTGAGAATAACGGCGGACAAGAGGCTGTTCGGTACTGTCTGACTCCAAAATGTCCTCTAACAAAAAGATACCGGGGCAGTCATTTTCCAGCAGAAATTGCAGGACATCACTCTCGACAGATAGCTCAGTTTTACATAAGACGTATTCACTATTATACATCTGGGAAATATCGGAAACGTTTGCCATATCAGAATGACAACCTAAATTCGGGAGATGTTTATCCAAACACCGCACCTGTTGAAGAGTTGCATAGCCAGGATTCCAATAATAAACAGGTAAACAACACTCACTGGCGTACTGATGAAATGATGACAATATTTTTTGGCGATCTGCACTGTAATATTCGAGGGCAAATATGGGAGTTTGAGTGGCTCTTAAATTAGACCCTGTAGTGAAAAGCTTCATGATTTTATACAACTAAATAGAGGAAGTTTTACATAAAAGTTTAATTAACATAATTAAGATTTAGCTTCCTGCTAATGAGCGAAATTCTCCCCCTCAAGTGGAGGGGGTAATTGTGCCTAACGGCACTCATAAATTGATGTTAAGCAAGTTAAATTGTCAATCATGGTCACAGCTAAAAAACAAACCGCAGCCACTCCTATTCGCTCTCAGTCACCAGTGCCTGCTAAATCTAAACCGTCTGAAAAGCAGAACAGTCAAACAGTCGGCAGTAACAATGGAGCCAAATCAAAACCTCAACCTAACCTCAGCTCCGAGCAACTTGCTGGCGAGCTAGTCAAACAGATTCGGAATACAATTCATAAGAAGTATGGTGTGACCATTCAGCGTCGCGATAGCCGTATTTCGACAAAGGTTGGCCACGCAATTCGCGAAAAACTGGGATTGGATATTCAAGCTCAGTTGAACAAGCGCAACGGTAATGGCAATGGTAAAAAGTTCGACTGGCAAGAGTGGAACAATACTGTGTTTCCCAAGCTAGTTGGCCGGCCCGAGGAACTCAAGTATGGTGTCGAAGTTGTTGCCTTAGCGATGAGCCAACTTTACGATACAATTGCTGACAACCCGCAAGCTGCCATTGCCGATTTAATGGAGTTCAATGCTCAAAGCTTAAAGCGTCGCAACGAGTTAGCTAAATCCTCTGAAGAAGATACTGAAGAACTCGATGACGACGACGAACTCGATGATGAAGATGATGAAATTGATGACATACTCGATGAAATTGATGAGGATGACGAAGACTCCGAAGGCGATGAGGATGAGGATGATGACGATGAGGAGGATGATTTTAGTTTAGACGAAGATGAAGAATTTGAGGAAGACGACGAATAATCGCTAAAGTTTGATTAGAAAGCTCTGCTGAAAAAGCAGAGCATTTTTTTGCCTCTATCGAGGCTTTTTCCACGAATCGCGATTCATTTAATAAGGGGAGGGGGAAGGGGAAGGAACGGAAAGGGTAGAAAAACTTGGGAGAAAGGTAGAAAAACTTTAGTAAAATCGCGTTATTACTAAAAAAATTATCCTTCCCCTTCCCCTTCCCCTTCTCCTTCATTTCAGGGTAATGATTGTCGCCACCGTCCGAATCAGGACGCTCTGGGAAGCATACCGAATAAATTCACAATCAAGGAAGTTTTGACCTTGATTGTGAATTTAATTTTACCCACTCACCCACCACTATTTTTTTTGAATTAATTGTAATTAGCAGACTGCCGTCGCTTTAGTTGTGAAAAAAAACACGCTTGAGGGTTAATCATGGCTAATCGCAAATCCGCTCCAACTCCGATGCAAAAGCAATTTGCCGAAACTCTTGAAGAACAGCGCTTCGAGATGTTTTTGCACGTTGCCCGCGAGTTAACGGGACGTGCCAAACAACGACAGTTGCAGAAAGGTAAAGCTCTTGACTGGGAAGCGTTCAACACTTGGTTTAACAAGCAATATGAAGGCTACTCGGCTGACGAGATGCTTGAAGAAATCTTGAGCAACGTTTACTGGCTTTCATCTGAGCAAGCAGTCATTGACTTGCACTTCCGTTATATCGAATCGGCAGTCAAAGCTTCTCATAAGAAAAAGGCAACTGACGATAATGAAGAGATTGATGATTTTATCAAGTAATCAATGACGACCCCCGATAAAGGGGATAAAATCCTGCTCCAAGCAGGATTTGTTTTGCCCGCCCACCCACCGCGCCAGTTCCCTTTGCGATATTTGCGCTCGCATTTTCAGAAGGCTTTAGTTAATAGCGCTTGGAGTAATATAGTCATTTCAAATAAGTATGAGACACTCTTCATGCACAATAAGCACGAATAACTTCATCAAGAGATGTGCCAGGAGACGCATACATTTTAGCTCTCTTTAATGCACTAAAATCATGCTCAATATCATTTA
>NZ_JAUBQW010000083.1:0-29330 GCF_036701485.1 Microcoleus sp. Pol11C3
TGAGTTTCAGCTTCTAGTCTTATGCACGAGTCTATCTTTTATTAGATAAAGTTATCACCATAAGTTCTGAAGAGCCGTAATTTCCTCTAATTGGGTAACGAAATTTATATCTTCGGCAAATATTGCTAACTCACCGTCACCAGTTTGTTTTAACCAGTCTGCGATCGCTTCTCTTGGCAAATACTCAAGGTGCAACTTTTGCGATTTTTCTGTCCAGTTTTCTAGATATTTTGGCTCTTCGTCGGATTCTGCTCTCGCTGAAACAATAACAAATACATTCTGAGGCAAAGGAGTGAGAAAGGGTAGCGAGAAGGGCATTTCGGCTGCGTCGATTTCATCTAAGGCATCTATAACAATGACTACGGGCTTATCTTGCCTGCCGCCACGCTCTTTTAATATGTTGTATAGCCTTTTCCTTAACTCATCTAGTTCGTTTGGCAGTTGCTCATGGTAGAGTTCGTAATAGCTATAAATTTGTCGTAATAAATTCCAATAAGCACTCTTAACATAGCGGGTTTTATCATATTGTTGGCTGAAGAAATGATAGGCAATAAAACATCTGTTACCTTGCCGTTCCCGATCGACCCAGTTAGCCAAAAGTGATGTTTTACCCAAACCAGCACCAGCCCTCACGAGCATTACACCACTAGAGTTATCAGCTAAAAAATTGTCCAGTTTTTGGAAATTTTCTGAACCTCCTACAAACAACTCAGTGGATTCGTTGATAATTTGCTCAACTTTATCAACTACTTCCCAGTCAGGTTCTTTTCTTTCTTCACCAAAGTTTGCCTCTAAAATTTTTTCAACTTCACGGGCTTTCTCAATTTGGAATTTAGCAACCTCTCCAAGGATATTCCGATAATCCCAAATATCTTTTTTGACATCAAAACTAAACTTACCATGAATTATTTTGTTAATTTCTGTATCCGAGTAGTCTTTTTGTCTTTCTGTTATTATATAAATAATTACCCGCTCGTATTTTTCGTAAAGTTTGTGCTCAACAAACTTGGTTAATGTATGTTTAACTTTTTCAATACCAGACGTGGCTGTAATTTGAAAAGCCACTCTTGCAGTTTCATCACCTAAATCAACGCTGGGGAAATTACTACCTTCTGTAAAATCCAAATCATTCAGATTTTGATAGCCGTAAACTTCAGCAAGCAGAGGAATTAATAGAGTTTGAGCAAGTTTATTTATGTCTGTTTTTTGCATTGCTGTTGCACTCTTAACTTGGTTAACAAAGAGTGACATCAAATCTCTAATTCTTTTTTGCGCTCGCTCAAGATTCATATTCTATATTCAGAAACTGATTTACTTCTGGTTATTATTGTACCTTACAGGGAATCGCCCTTTTTTCCCTGCATTGCGATCGCCCCTCTCCCCTCCTCAATCTTAAAGTGCGATCGCCCTTATTTTCCGAAAGTGTGATCGCCCTCTCTTATCAAAAGAGTCAATAAAAACTTCTGGGTTTGTTTAACTATAAGTCTAAACGTGATAAGCAGTAATAACAACTATTCCATCAGGACTATAAATAGCTTCAATGCGTCTAAAAGTAGAATGAGTCCACCAAACTTTCATACGATTTCCCTGAGCCGGAGCCGTACCCATTTTACCGTAGCCTGCTGTCAATAGAAGTAACTCAAATTCTGTGGATGGCAAAGTTTTTACAGTAATTTGAGGGATACCATCAAGCTTATGCTTATCAAGGGTCATAGCTACCTTGATAAGTGCTGTAGATGCGGTAGCCAGGGAATACTAAAGCAATGCCAATGGGACTGTGAATTGTTCCCGGATAGTTTTCTTCGGGCTCGCTACCCCCAATCCGAATTTTGAGCGCACCCAGCCAAATGTAGAGGCCTGGAATTAAAGTATCTAAACTGTAGGCGATGGCTCGCATTTGAAGATCGGGGGGATTAATCGGTTTTAAATACGGCTTTTCAGGTTTGGAAAGGGACATGGCACTAATTCGCGTGCGTTAAGGTGCAAAAACGGTCTTGTTGATTACACTTTAACATAACCTAAGTTTTACTTTTCAATTGTTAAGATTATTCTACTATTTTGTCGCGATCGCCCCTCGGACATCTCAAATCCAAAAGTGCGATCGGCATCCCTAAGTTAAGATATAAACTCAGAAATCACCCTCATAGTAATACGACAGGAATGTGCGATCGGAAATTCTCAAAATCTTTATCAGTAGTGAAAATGCTGTAGCCGCGACGATGAGCAACGGCACATAACAGAAAATCAGTATTTGAACCCTGAACACCATTACTGCGACAGGTATTGAAAAACTCTGCGGCTAACTCATAATCTTCAGTTGTTAGCTCTAAATCAGGAAAAGCACGAAGATACTCTCGCAACCCTTGCAAACTGTTCCTTGTAGCGTACCCCAGAAAGTACCTCCTGACGAATGGCACCCAGTAAAACAACTCGTCCATCTGCCATCAAATCACGCAGTACATTAACAATAGCAATCGCATCATTTGTTGTGTTGCGCCGCAAGGCCAACGACCAAACGGAACTATCAACAAGAACATTCATAAAGTTTGTCGCTGTTGCTTGTAGTTATAATCTTCATCGTAGTCAATAGTAGCAAATAATTCCATTACTTTTAGTTGTTTGCGACGTTGAATGTACTCGCGTAAAGCTGCTTCGATTAATGTAGTAGGTGTTGGATGGTTACTCAAATCAAGGGCTTCTTGAAGGAGAGTTTTGTCAATTTCGAGCGTAGTTACCATATATTTTCCTCGTGCAAGTAGGGTATCGCGCAATTGCCACCGAACAATGCTGTAATTTTAGTGTAGCACTGAAACTCTATCAATGGGCGATCGCTTTCTGCATTTAGTTCGCGGGAGAATGAAAAGCCTGTTTAGCTTGCGTAAGTCAGCCAAGTCGGCATTTATGAGAAATTCTCAAAGCTCGATAGATCATTGGAAGCTTTAATGGAGACCGGCATCCCGCGTCATTTATTCAAAATACTGACTGACAACGATGACATCGATTTCAAGCCCATAACCCAATAATTCAAAGCAGTCTGATAATCTCTTGGGTGTATTGCTATTGTTCCTTTTCCTAAAGTACGCGCGTGCGTAGCTATCCCGTAGGGAATCGCCCTTATTTTCCTAATTTTTCTCCCAATCCGAGGCTAGTGCATAAAAATTGTCAACTATATCAGGGGGAATTTTAGCATTTTTGTTGAGAATATTTTGAGCAGTATTGGGTGAAAGACTTTCTGGCTGTGCGAGTAAGTTTTCGATGCCTATTAAAACTCACTCTTCTATCGATACGTTCAAGTCGTTGGTGAGTTTTTGTAACTTCAGGAGGCGCTCATCTGAAAGGGCGATCGCGATCGTGTTGATCTGACTTACGCTCCTAGCATGATGCCTTAAGTATAGCCAATAAATCACTCACCTTTAGTCACTGTTAAACCAAATTGTAGGATGCGTTAGACATTAGACCTCTTGCAAAAATAACTAGGACGGGCAAGATGCCCATCCCACAAAAAACATTTTTTCTTGTGGAACGGGCATCTTGCCCGTTCCAAAATTTGATTAAAAGGACTTTTGCAAGAGGTCTATTAATTCTTTCGATTTCAACTGGTTTGAAGGATCGGACGCACCCTGCGAACAGTATTTCGATCGCCCCCACCATCAACTAGATGCAAACTAGATCCAGTCCGGCCTGAATCGCGGGGAGTCCAGAAGTATAGAATAGAGGTTGCGGAACCGGCACACCGCCCGATCGCTCGCCCCCAGCAATTTGTTACCCTAAAAATAGAATCTTCCCTCCCTCAACGCCCTCCCATGAACAACGCCTCTCCCCTGATTCAAACCGTCACACCCGAACGCTGGGCCGGCTTTAGTATGGACTTTATAGGGGCGGGTTACACGGGTTTGTTGGTCAAAAACGGCCGCGCCGTGCGTACCCTAAAATCGGGGCGGCATTTCAGCTTCGCCCTTCCCCTGCTGGAACAGTGTCAAATTGTCCTCGTAGACACCAAACTCCGCAATTTGGATGTACAGTCGCACGGAGATTTTTTGTCTAAGGATCGGTTTTTAATTGATGCCACTCTGACGGTTATTTATCAAGTTATAGATCCGAAACGAGTAGCTTTGGAATTGTCCGATCCTCTAGCTGTTTTAGCAAGTGCAGTTAAAGATTGTATGGGATTAGCGATCGGGCAAATACCCCTACAACAGCTTATCAGTCAAGGACGGCTGTTGCTGCGCCAAAATTTGCTCGATCGCGTCCAAGATTTTTATACCCTGGGTTTTAACTTAGAAGACGTGCGAATTGGCGATGTCAGCTTTCCCGAAACTAACGGAGTTATTCGCCAAGTTGAGGGAATGAGTGCCCGACAGGAAGCAGAAAATGCCGCCGCCCTGCAAATGAGAATTGCCGAAGCAGGCCGCCCGATTGTTCCTCAATCTCCCGTACAGCAGTTAAACTTAATATCAGGTAATTCTCCTGCGAATCTTCCAGCTTCAGACACAGCAGCAGGGTTCGAGCGAGATTTACAACAACTGACAGAACAACTTGCTCAAAACAGCCTCCCTCCTGGGAGAAATCCTCCCCAACTTGCACCAACGGTACTCGCAAGCAGCGATCGCAAAACAACCGCATATTTAATCTACAAACTTTCTGGAGAAGCGATCGCCCTAACAGCCAATCCCTTTACAATTGGACGCGAACCAACCAACACTTTAGTATTACAAGATCCGCAAAGTTCGCGCTACCACGCTCAAATCCGCCGCGCCACTGACGAACTTGGCAAACAGCGATATCAGCTTGTCGATAGCGGCAGTTCCAACGGCACTTTTGTGGGTGGGCAGAGGCTGGCTGCTAACGAGCCTTTTTGGCTGCCCGATGGCTGCGAAATTGCGATCGGCGACCAAAAATGGATCTTTCAAAATTAGTGAGTGAAAGATATGAAGATTTTTTTAAACAGCAGATAAACACAAATGAATCCCATCAGCGTTCATCTGTGTTTATCTGCTGACATCTGCGGTTGAAAAACCCCAATCTAAGTAACTTGCTTTAATCACGATATACAAGTAATAGATTCCGAATCTACCGTCAACAATATGAATGTTTTTTTAAACCGCAGATAAACGCAGATAAACGCAGATAAACACAGATTAATTTCATCGGCTTTCATCTGTCAGGTTTCTGTAGGGGCCTTGTCACGAGTCCCCGCCCTTCCGACACAGCTTGACAACTTCTCCCTCCCCCATTCCCTATACTCCCAGGTAGAAGTCTCTTGCCAACCCTAGGGGGGATATCTCCACAAGCATTTCGAGCGACAATTTGTCAAGATTGAAAATATAAGTAGAGGACAACCGCATGAACTTTTCTATACAATCTGTTTACAACTGGTACCGCGACACCCTCCGCAACCCCAAATACCGCTGGTGGATTATTCTGGGAACCCTGGCATATCTGGTAAGCCCGATAGACATTGCCCCAGACTTTCTCCCCGTCGTCGGACAAATTGACGATGTGGCGATCGCAGTCTTGCTGATTTCCGAAGTTTCGCAAATGGCGATCGACTACTTTAAATCCCGCCAAACAGAGACAGCCTCAGCATCCGAAGCCACCGGCACCTCTTCTGAAGCCAAAGGCAGCACCGTTGACGTAGATGCAGTGTCTGTACAATAATTGCCAAAAATAATCGAGCGCTACAACCCCGACTTCTTCAAGAAATCGGGGTTCTTGTTTTTTAAATGGCAACTGCTCAGATCGTGCTCTAAAGCTGGTAATTTTAACTATGGTCAATCTGTGTTAACAACAAATTTTTTTTATAGATGAAGTTTAGCGAAATAGTACAAAAACTTAATTTAGCCACCAGTAGCAGCCTCACAGCGTCAGTTGCTACCGATCCGGAAATTACTGGCGCGGCCCCAGTCGATGAAGCTGCATCGGGTACAATCAGTTACATAGAAGGTGCTAAATTTGCCGCTCATACAGCCACTACAAATGCTTCCGCTTTAATTTTACCCTTAGATGAAAGCCTGCAAGCTCAATGTACCGATCGCAACATTGCTTGGATTGCCGCAGCAGATCCGCGATTGCTGTTTGCTGAAACGATCGCCCTTTTCTATCAACCGTTTCGCCCAGCATCCGAAATTCATCCCTCAGCCGTCGTTCACCCCTCTGCAGAAATTGGTGAAAATGTCTATATCGGCCCCCACGTAGTTATCCAAGCAAAAGTCAAAATTGGCAGCAACGTTTGCATTCATCCAAATGTTGTAATTTACCCAGATGCGGTAATTGGCGAAGGCACAGTTTTACACGCTAACTGTGTGATTCACGAACGTACTCGCATCGGGGCAAATTGCGTGATTCACAGCGGTGCGGCGATCGGCAGCGAAGGTTTTGGGTTTGTGCCAACAGCCACAGGATGGGTGAAAATGGAGCAGTCTGGCTGCACTGTATTAGAAGAGGGCGTTGAGGTTGGCTGCAACAGCACGATCGACAGGCCCGCTGTCGGAGAAACCCGCATCGGCCAGAATACAAAAATCGACAATTTAGTACACGTAGGTCACGGCTGTCAAGTAGGAAAAAATTGCGCCTTTGCCGCTCACGTTGGCATGGCCGGCGGGGTAAAAATTGGCAACAATGTAATTTTGGCAGGTCAAGTGGGAATTGCTAATCAAGCCAAAATCGGAGATGGGGCGATCGCCACTGCTAAAGCCGGAATTCACAGCGACGTGCCCGCAGGTGCGATCGTGACGGGTGTTCCAGCAATTCCGCATAAACTATTTCTCAAAGCCGCAGCCGTATACAACCGTTTGCCCGAAATGTACCAGTCTCTGAGGCAAATTCAGCGCAAGCTCGATCGGTAATCAATTGGCAGTTGGCAGTAGTCAGTAGTCATTAGTTAACAGTCAACAGTTAACAGCCAACAGTCAACAGTATTATAGTTGCAACCCCTTAAATGTGGAATAGTATAACTAACCTGCGACTGATGTCGCCGTCAATACCAGCAATTGTCAAAATAATCTTGTTTTTCTCGACTTGGATTGTGGTGTGGCTTCCCGCAGCGATTGTGCTGGCGATCGCCCTCAAATGGCATCCACCCCAACCCCTGGGAAACAAAAAACTACCTTTACTAGCTTCCCTGTACGTGATTGTCCCATTCATTTTATGGGCGACAAGTTGGATCGAAAACACATCTTTTGTTGACTGGGGTTGGGAAGTGCAACCCGCAGTTTTGATGTCATTAATGCGGGGATTAGGATTAGGAATAATCAGCTTAGTAATTTTATTCGGTCTGCAATTAACCGCAGGCTGGATCGAGCTAAAAAAAAGCGAAACTTCCACCGAAACAGGCGAAAAAAAATTTAATTTTTGGAGTTTAATCGTTAACCCTGCTAGTCTACTGACTCTGTTATTAGCAGTGTGGATTAGCGCCACAGAAGAGTTAATCTTTCGCGGCTGCTTGCAAACAATCCTCCAGCAAGATTACTCAGTGCTAATCGCAGCATCGATCGCCAGTTTCATTTTTGCGATCGCCCACCTAATTTGGGCAGCCAAAGAAACTCTACCGCAACTACCCGGATTGTGGCTGATGGGCATGGTTTTAACATTAGCCCGCATCGCCGACAGTGGCAGTTTAGGATTGGCGATCGGCATTCACGCAGCTTGGATTTGGGGTATAACTACCTTAGATACAGAAGGCGCAATTAATCCGACAGGCCGCGCACCGGAATGGATTACAGGAATAGCAGCAAAACCCCTAGCCGGTGTCGCCGGAATTTTGTTATTGCTAGCAACAGCAGCCGTACTGTTCTTAATTAAAAATTAAAACCTAATACCCCAAACCCCTTTAAAATTACCTCTTCTCTTCCTATCTTCCTCTCTTCCTCTGCGCCCTCTGCGCCCTCTGCGGTAAAAAAATATTAGATTCAATCAAGCGAGAACTAAAACCACAAAAAATACAGATAACACAGGCATTAATCTGCGTTAATCGGCGGTTAAAATTCAGACATTAATTCAACTGTCGATCGATCGTCACAATCGAAACCGGACTCAGCGCGTCAAAACGAGTTGAATTCCCCCCAGCCACAGAACGAGATAACTGCACTTGCAAAATTCGGTAACTCCAGTGCGGTTCCCGGCGCACCCGATCGCCCATCCAGCTCAAAACAATAGCAATATCCTCAAAAGCATCCAAAGCCAGGACGATCGAGCCTCCAGGGAGCAGCCGCAGCGCGCAAACGCCCAAAATTTTAGTCAACCCTCCGCCACTACCGCCAATAAAAATCCGGTGCGGAGGACGCAAGCGGTGCAAGATTTCCGGGGCGGTTCCGTAAATCGAGAACACATTTTGCAGCCCAAAACGGCCATAGTTGAACTCGATCGCAGAAGTACCAAAAACCGTTTTTTCGATCGCATAAACCTCAGACTGCGGGAATAAACGAGCAATTTCGATCGACACAGAACCGTTACCAGCACCCACATCCCAGACAACTTGTCCCGGTTGCAAAGCCAATTGTGCCAAAACCAACACCCGCACTTCCCGTTCAACTGTCAAACCAGGCTTGTCGCCACAACCGATAAAAGCTGCATCCGGTATTCCCAACAAAGGCAACTTTTCCAAATCCAAAGGTTCTGCCCTCGGCGGGGACTCTCGCAGCATCACAACCACGCTCAGCGGTGCAAAAGACTCTCCCAGCAAAGCTGACAGAGAACGCAGGCCCACGCGCTCGTGGGCCGAACCCAAATTTTCGCAAACCCAAAACTCGTAGCGTGTAGGCAAATCTAGAGCTTTCACCAAATTTGCCAGGGCCCCCGGAGTATTAGTTTCGTCGGCGAGCACCGCAATTTTCTCGACACCGAGTTTGAGTTTTGCCGTCAGTTCCTCAAAATAACGTCCTTGAGAGCCCACAAAATGAGCGTCTTGCCAAGGGATTTGCAAGCGATTAAAAGCCAACTGCACAGAACTGACGTGGGGGTGAAAAGTCAATTTTTCTGCCGGCAATTGGGCAATTAACAACTTTCCCCAGCCGTAGAACAGCGGGTCGCCGGCCACTAAAATTACGATCGGTCGATCGCGGGGTTCCACCGTCCCCGCAGAGGGTTCTAATTCGGGTTCAGTCGCCCACCATCGCCGAATTTCCAGAATTGCTTCGGTCAAATCTTCCAAGGCCCAGCGCTCTTTGTCGTGCTGGGGAAAATAGCTCAAATGGCGCTCGCTCCCTATTAGCAGAGCGGCCATTTCTACAACCTGCCGCGCCGATTCGCTCAGCCCAGCAGCTCCATCTAAACCTATACCAACAACGTGTACTGTCACTTTTTAAGCAAAAAGTAAAAAACCAGAATTACTGATTTTTCCTGGTTTTTCATAAATTTTTTCCTTGACTTTACTGTCAAACAAAAATAATTAAAGCATTTAATAGGCAATATCCTGAATCTTGTCACAGGGGAGAGAGGGAGAGGGGGCGAGAGAGTGGGAGAGTGGGAGATGGGGAGAGTGGGAGATGGAAAAAATCTTCACATCGATCCTCTTCCTTCTTCCTTCTTCCCTCTTCCTTCTTCCTTCGTTAAAACTCAAAAACAGGCCAGTCCGGTTGCCGGAGGTAGGTGGTCATGTCCTCAAACTTCCGCAGTTCCACTCGGTTTACGGACAGTTCTTGCGGCGTGTCCAGCCATTGCTCGTTTAACTCTGACAGCAAAGCGCACAAGCGATCGCGGTCTAAGTTCGCCCCGGTGTCCCCAAAATAAGCCAGGGTAATGTGGGCCGTAAAATGATATTGCTGTTCAATTCCTAAAGCCATTAAATCGGGATTTTGATAGATCGATCGGCGAAACTCCAAAATTTGCTTGTAAGAGTTTTCGTCAGTCGGTGCTAAACAAACACCCACAGCTCTAGTCATCACCATCAACCCCAGCACTATCCAGCGAATGGGAGCGCCGCCCGCCAAGGGTTTGCAGGCGGCAAAACGATCGGCCATGCGCGAGCGCAGTTGCTCCTCAAATTCGGGATTTTTATCAGAGGCATCTCGAAAAGCGCTGCTCCAAATCAAATCGGCTACGGTTAAATGGAAGCTATCAGGAGGCAGTGCCACGAGCGCACCCTCCCCTATTTCATGCAATAGCCGTTGTTGGCTCGACTGCAAATTACTATAAAATGCAGCATTTTCTGCATCTTCCCCCGCAGGCGGCGTAATCACTGAATAACCTGGAAAAGGTACAGGATCTCTCCGGCCTGCTTCGTCGGGCTTAAATTTTGGAGATTCCTGAATGTGTTCCACCTGGGACTTGTAGGAGTCCAGCAGCGTCATTCGCGCCACCCGATTTACGTAAGCTTGATAAGTATCATCCAATCTTGATTTCCTCGCGGTGACAAACTCCCACACCAAATTTTATATTATGGCGCGGGCTTCCAACAGCCCTATTCAGGATATGTTGGACTTGCGGAACGTGCAACTCTGATTTTTTGGGCTACTGAGCGTTTTTCATGCAAATTTACCTGTTTTGGGGGGAAGATGACTTTGCGATCGCGCAGGCTGTGACAAGTTTGCGTCAAACAGTCCTCGACCCCAACTGGGCTAGTTTTAACTATGACAAAATTATTGCCGATTCCGCTGGAGCTGTGGTCGAAGGGCTTGATCGAGCCTTAACCCCGCCCTTCGGTACTGGCAGCCGTTTTGTCTGGCTGGCAAATACGACTGTAACGCAGCAGTGTTCTCCAGAACTGTTAGCGCAATTTGAACGGACGCTGCCAGTGATTCCCCCTACCACCGTGCTGCTGCTGACATCCGTCAAAAAACCCGACAGCCGGCTCAAATCTACTAAGTTAATTTCCCAGTCCGCCGCCGAAGTGCGGGAATTTTCACCGATTCCGCCTTGGAATGACAAAGAATTAGCCCAGCGGGTGCGCCAAGTCGCGGGCGAAATGAACGTAAAATTGACAGCCACAGCGATCGAACTTTTGGCCCAATCCATTGGCAGCGATACCCGCCAGCTATACAGCGAACTCGAAAAATTGCTGCTGTTTGCGGGCAACCGCAGCCAACCTCTGAACCCGGAAGAAGTTGCCGCACTGGTACACTGTCACGCTCAGAATACCTTCCAGCTAGCCGATGCGATTCGCGAGGGCAATACCTCCGCGGCTTTGGATTTATTGGCAGGCTTAACTGCCCGCAGCGAGCCTGGTTTGAGGATTGTGGCTGGCTTGACTGGTAAGTTTCGGATTTGGCTGTGGGTAAAGGCGATGATCCAAGCGGGCGATCGCGATGATAAAATTGCTCAAGCTCTAGAACTCGGCAATCCGAAACGAGTATACTATTTTCGTCAAGAAGTCAAGAACGCCAGCTTAGAAAAACTGCAAAAAAGTTTGCCTTTGCTGCTAGAGTTAGAAGCTTCTTTAAAGCGGGGGCGGGAAGAAATCTCAACCCTGCAAACCAAAGTTATAGAACTTTCTAGCTTGTTTCGCTGATGCGCGACAGGGAACAGGATCGGCCCCCTACTGTAAATTTTTACAACAAATTTCGATAGTGGCTATGTGCTTGATGCCGCATCGCGTGCCAAAAGGTTAATAGATACTAGAAATACTCTCAGAATGCCAAAGTAGAAGTTAATGTGGTAAATAAATATTGTCCGCCGAATGCCGATCGGTTAATATTATTTGCCGGCTCTCCACCCCCCCCAAAAAAAGAGCGCTACCCATGACACAACAGAACCCGCGGGAACTGCTCAAGCAAGGCGATCCAAAAGCGATCGCATCTAGCATCAACCGTACACTCAAACCCAAAGGCATCAACGCCGATGTGACGCGGGACAACGGCTGCCTCCACATAATTCTGGAGGCAGACAAAGTACCGGACCAAATGGTATTGGTCGATTTCATCCGCACCGGCATGACGAAGCTGGGACTCGAATCAATTCACACTGTAAAGGTTTACGGGCGTCGAACAGGTGACGGATCGCCTGCGTGGGAAGATGAAATTGATCTGATGCCTGCAGGTTCAATGCCTTACCCCTTGGATACTGGAATGCCTGACGACTCTGTAGGTTTAGATGATGTCGAGCCCGAAGGCGAAGACTATTATCAAGAAGGAGAATTCGATCGAGATGACGACGAGGAAGACGACGAGGAAGACGAAGATCAAGCCCCGCCTCCGAAAAAGCAATTTCCCAAATGGGTAATACCTGTGGGTATCTTAGTACCTCTGGCGGCGATCGCAGGGCTTTTCTTTACTAAAACTTTCCCTTTCGGCGACTCGAACCCAGAACCCATCGCCCCCCAAGCTGCTTCCCCTTCCCCGAAACCCGCATCTCCCGCGTCTAAAGGCGCCGCATCCTCTCCGGCGGGTGCATCTCCGGGTACCCCACAGGCAGCCTCTCCTACACCAAAAGTCGCTCCCACGGCTGTTGCGCCCGCAAGCCCAACTCCGACATCTCCACCACCCAAAGCTGCTGCTGCATCTCCGGCGCCCAAGGCAGCATCTCCGGCGCCCAAGGCAGCCTCTCCTGCACCAAAAGCCACCGCGCCTAAGCCTGACTCTTGGAGGGAAGCCGTTAACACAGCTCAGAAGGCAGCAATTTCGGCCCAGACGGCTCAGTCTCAAAATGAGTGGATCACAGTAGCAAGCCAATGGCAGAAAGCGGTTGGGCTCATGAGAGCAGTGCCGTCAACCAGCCCGAACTATCAAAAGGCTCAGCAAAAAGCGGCAGAGTATCAGGCTAATCTGATTGTTGCCAACCGCAGAGCGGCAGCAGCGCCTTAAGAGTTTTGAGTTTTGAGTTTTGAGTTGAATACTGGATGTGCTAAAAGTCAAAAGTCAAAAGCCAAAAGTAAAAAATCTTTTTTTTACTCAAAGCTTTCTTACCTTTTGACTTTTTTCAATGTTAGTGACATACTCCTCCACCAACTGAGAATAAATCCGGGATTTCTACCCCCTTTATTCTTTAGTCCCTCGCTCGCTAGGACGAAAGTTTGTATAAGTAATCGGACAGAATTAATTACATACACCTTTTTTACTGGGTAAGGCTTGTAGCCAAAATTTTGTGTAATTAATACTGTCCCACTACTTAATAGCGGTTTCAACCGCCGATTCCTATTGGGGATTTCTAACGCGGATTTGGTATTATATCCCACATTCCGCAGATGTGATTCATGATTACTGGTATTTTTGAAAAATCACAGCCATCAAACTTTTTTAGTCTAACTTTTTTAACTTGAGTGTCTACTTTTTGTGAAAATTAGTAGACAAGATCTCAAGTTGAATCCCGGCTTTTTTTCCTGACAATAACTTGCTCAAGTTATCTGACAATACACTCCAATAAATCCATCGGTTTTTTTACCAATATAATAATTATATTGGCTAACAATTTATTTTGATCAAGTATCTCAATTTGAATACGTCAATATTATCTGATTAAATAATCCGATAATATTGACGACAGACTGTACCTAAACAAGAGAGAATTTTTCGATGTTCTACCGTTAACTTGCTCACTTGCTTTTGTCCATTGACCGTTATCAAATGTACTGCCTGAAAGAGTTGAAATATCCAGCGCAGAGTCGGTTTATTTGTTAATTTTTTTACCTAATTCTTGACCGAAATTCCTGAAGCTTCTAATTCTTGTCTTAGCTTTTTTTGTGCTAGGGTATAGACCAACAAACACAGTCCCATTATCATGGAAATTGCTTCTACTCTCTGAGGATTTTTTACCAAGACACTTGAAGTAAAAAATAACGGATCTTTCAGGAATCTAAATCCTCTTTCTGTAGATTGTTGCGCTTTGTCTTCTTTGAGTACGTTGTCATTACTCAATTCATTTTTATCAATAATATTTCTTGCTAAAATAAATTTGCCTGCCCCAGTTTGTTCAGCTTAAATTACTTCTAATTTAGTCTCTAATTCACCTGTTACTCGATAATTGATTTGAGTGGGATTTGCCAATTTACTCGGTCTACCTGATTGCTCATATTCGGCTGTTTTTTGATATTGAATATTGTTGATTTTATGATATTTGAATGAATTTGATAATTTTTTTAGAGCCTTTTTAGCATCGGGATCACAAGCAAAAGTTTGTTTGGATAGCTTGCGGAGAGCGGCTGATGCTTTTTCTTTTTGTTTTTCTACTTGCTTATTTACTTGTTTAATACTTGATTTTTTCCTCGCTTCACTTTCTACGATTAACCATCTTTGCTTGATTTCTCCATAATCACTTGATTTTTCGACCATTTTATATCTTGATATTTCACTGTCTGTCCATTGGTCATTTTAGATATTTAATATTTTCTCCTGATGTAATTTTATACTTAAAGGAACTCTAGTTATCCATTTCATTTCGATCATGGCGATGATATTATCTTTGGTATATAAGGCACTATCGGCTACATTTATTCCTTCTAATGTCCAGGATTTTTTGAATTCTTTTAATCGCTCTACAAACACACTTTTGTCATCGATATTTCCTGAGTCTATTTTGAGATATAATGGTATGTCTCCATCTCCTGTACAAATCATGTCAATAATAAATTGCTTGAGGCCGGGTCCATGATCCTCGAATATCCATGTCTGATTCAGGCTCGGATTCTTGATTTTTCACTTCTCCCTCAATCTTGACTGAATAGACTCCTTTTTCTGACGGCTTTGCGTACTCCCCATGCACATACATTGAAGTTCCGTCCAAATGTATGCTATTCATTTTTACTTGAAATTTCTCGGCGGCTTTTATGGCGATTGCTGTAAATAGTTGTGTGGTGCCTACTGCATAATATTTGTCAATGCTCTGGCTAGTCGGTCATCATTTAAATGTGATGGTAATACTCCTTCTCCAATGAGATGTTCTGTTGCTTTGCCGATAAAAAATTGCTCAAATAAGTATAAATGGGCGCTCAAAAAACCTAATCCATTCAAAATCATCGCTTTCATTATTTGTCCAGGAGTTAGCATCTCTTTTGATTTGATACCCACTTGTTGATTCACTAATTCTACCAGTTCCATTTCATCCATAATTCCGGCTATTCTTCCTAAATGGTCTATGTTGAGGACTTTAATGGCTCTCCTGGGTTTATGGTAAATACGGTATCAGACACAACTGTTCGCGATTCTGTGATGCCCTTGGAGTAAGGGCGGTTTGTTTATCACCATAAACTCAGGAGAGCCACTTTAATTTCGTTTTGGGGCTGATTCATGATTTTTTCCACCTGTGTTGCTGACTCTATTATCTAATCTTAGCAAAACTTGAAATCTTTGCTAGGTATTTATTTCAGGGTTTCATGCCTACAAATTTAATTATTTTAAATTTGGAGGAATATCTGCAGAATGTGGGTTAAAGGTAAAACTATCTCGCTGTTACCACCCCGATTTATTTAAGAAGTCGGGGTGGTAATTAGATCAAGACTTAAGAAAGACTCTTTCTAGCACGTTCCGATCGCTCTTCTGCGGTATCCATAACATCCGCCATTTTATCCACCATTTCCCCTGGGTAATTTTCCAGTACCCGAGTAGAAAGCGAAATCCGACCACGACTTTCATCGAGGTCAACTACCAGTGCTTTCAGGGGTTGACCGGGAGCAAACACCTTTCCAAGGTTATCAATATATTTTTGGCTAACTTGCTTGATGTGCAACAAACCGCTAACTCCTTCCAAGTCCACAAACACGCCAAAAGGCTTGATACTGCTGACTTTTCCTTCCACCAACTGACCAATTTGCAAATCCTTGAAAGCATTCGATTGAGTGGCCATCCGCTGGGAAAGTACGAGTTTTTCTCGATCGCGATCGACCTCCAAAAAATTCACGCTCAAAGATTGACCGATCAGCGATTCTATGTTATCGCGTTGTGCTAAGTGCGATCGGGGAATAAAACCGCGCATTCCCTGAACATCTACAGTCACGCCACCCTTATTTGCGCCAGAAACCCGCACCTCAATAACTTTACCCGTTTCCTGCAATTCAATTAAATCTTCCCAAGCTTCCTGAATTTGTAACTGCCGCAGAGACAAAGTAACTTGGCCATCTGCATCTTGTTCGCGGATAATCAAAAAGTCCCGTTCCTCTTCCAGCGGAACTACTTCCGACAAATCCGTTACTGTTCTCAAAGCAGCCTCTTCGATCGGCAAAAAAGCCGAAGACTTGCCGCCGATATCAACATACGCGCCGTTTGAGTCGTACTCGAACACTTTGCCGCGCACTACTTGTCCCTTCTGGAACTCGTAATTGTGCTGTTCGAGGGCTTTAGCAAAATCATCCATTGAAAAGGATGCTTTTGCGCTTTGAGAACCTGTAGATTTGGAATTCATGTCAGTTTAGTTGTCAGTTGTCAGTAATTTAGTTGTCAGTTGCCAGTAGAAAAATTTTCCCACTCTTTCCATCTTCCCATCTCCCCATCTCCCCATCTCCCACTCTCTAAGCTGGTTGAAGTTGCTGATGAAATAGCTGCTTCACCTGCCTCCACGAGTCGGCTGCTGCCGTAGCGTCGTAACTGCCGCGGTGGTCGCAGAAGAAGCCGTGATCGGCATTGTAGCGGAAAATTTGGTGAGAAATATGGTGTTTTTGCAATTCGGCGGCGATTTGGTCAACTTGTTCTAACGGAATGCTGGGGTCTTGAGTGCCGAAAAAGGCGTAGAGAGTGCCTTTAATGTCTGCTGTGCGGGCGATCGTGGGGGTTCCGCCGCCGGGGGTGAGAGTGGCGATACCGGCGCCGTAGAACGACGCTGTAGCCTTGATTTCGGGCAAAGTAGCGGCGAGGTAGGCGACGTGTCCTCCAAAGCAGAAACCGATGCAGCCAAAACCTTGTTGTTTGACTCTTGGTAGAGTTTTGAGGTAATCGATGGTGGCTTGGATATCGCCGAGAAGTTCGGAAGCTGTGGTTTGTTCTTTGTATTCTCTGCCGATTTTGATAGCTTCTGGTGTGTAGCCGGTTTCAAAGCCGGGGGCTTGACGTTGGTAAATGGCTGGGGCGATCGCCACATATCCTTCTTTTGCTATTCTTTCAGTAACTTCGCGGATGTGCGAGTTGACGCCAAAGATTTCTTGAATGACAATAACTGCGGGAAATTGCCCGGATGCTGCGGGTTGGGCTAGGTAAGCGGCGATTTGCAACTCTCCGTTGGGAACTGTGACGTTAGCTGTGCGAATTTCTGAGTTGGTCATAGCGATTTTTAGTGCCATTTTTGCTCTCTAGCAATTCTCTTTCATTTGTGAACTAGATTTTTTTAAACGAACCGCGAAGACGCGAAGAACACGAAGGAAGAGAGGAGAAGTTTTTTATAGAGATTGTTGGCATTATACCAATATTTCGGGTTCAACCTGCCCCTACAAGTATGTTTTTTTGCTAAAGATTCTCTTCTTTTCTCAATCTTCGCGTCCTTCCTGTCTTCGCGGTTCGTTTAAAAAATCTCTATTAGTAACTAATCCCCCAATTTACCATATCGCATTACCTGGAAATCTCTGCTTTAAAATAGGCATTACCGGACAGGGTTTTTGCTCCTGCAAATTCTCCGGTTTGTTCCAACTAAAAGGCCCTTTCTTCTCCGCCGACATCCACAGTAAACTTTTTGCTCGCGTCATCGCCACATACAGCAATCTAAACTCTTCTGCTTTTTTCAAATAATCTGCTTGTTCCCAGGCTTCGCCCAGATTTGGTAAAGGATATTTTTCGTGCAAACTCGCTCTAATTTGTGCTCTCGCTACCTCGGATAAAGTGAAATCTCCTAAGAATCTAGCTTGTGGCAAAACTCGCAAATTTCCGGGGATGGTTTGTTCGTGCAGAAAGGGGATAAAAACGCAATCCCAATCTAATCCTTTAGCTTTGTGCATGGTAATAATTGTTAGTTGACCTTTGCTGGTGTAGCGTTCTTCTATTTTGTCGTCTGCATCGACAGGTTCAAATCTTTCGGAACTGACAATTTCGCTGATTACACCCAAAATAGTGCTCATTGAATTGTTGCCTGCTGTTTGGATTGCTACTCGTTCTGCTAATTTGTCTGCAGTGGCTAATTCTGTTTGGTCGTATTGCAGCGCTAAGGCTAAAAATGATATGATTTGGTAGGGTGGCAGTTCTAAGCGAGCTTGCAGCAAACCACAGCAAAAATAGCGGCATTTGCGAACTGGTTCTGACTGCTGCGGGTCTAGCGGGCCTGGGTAAAGGAATTGCTCGGGGCTGGTAGCAAAAGCATTGTAGTCTTGTTTGGGGATGAGTTGCCGATCGCTCAAAATCTTTAATGCTGCTTTCAGGTAGTCGGGAGAGTGCGGGCGATCGAGAAATTGCAGCAGTGTTAAGATTTCCCAAGGTACTTGAGAATGTCGATCGCGCTCTCCCACATCCTCAATTTTAATCCCGTATTTCCGCAAATCAAAGCTTAATCCGTGTTTTTGAGGATTTTCGAGCACTTCTTTGATAAACTTACCTTGTTTGTTTTCCCGCACCAAAATAGCCATCGATTTCAGATTTTCTAACGGCAACTTGGCACTATTTTCCCCATCGCTAGCTTCGTCTGAATCGATAGCTTTTTCATTCCTTGCGAATTCAAAATCAGTGGGTAAAAATTGCTCGACTAACTCAATTACCCGCTGGCCAATTAACTCAACTGTATGGTAAATATCGCGGGGAGTATGCAATTCTAAGCCTCGACCAAGGGGGGCGGGATTTGCATTCTGCTGCGGGTCATCGCTGGGTACTGGCTTAATAGTTTGGTCGCGGAAAGGCTTTTCATTTTTTGCTAATTCCGAGCCATT
Source organism: Microcoleus sp. Pol11C3 (assembly GCF_036701485.1). Lineage (NCBI taxonomy): Bacteria > Bacillati > Cyanobacteriota > Cyanophyceae > Oscillatoriales > Microcoleaceae > Microcoleus > Microcoleus sp. Pol11C3. The sequence goes on from NZ_JAUBQW010000083.1 coordinate 18,701, forward strand.
TACCCATTGCAGCATAAAGTTAGCAGCATCGATAATTACTTGGGTACTGCGGCCTGCACCGTCCATTGTCGCTAACTTATTCTCTACTTCGCACTCATCGCAAAATTGGTTAAAATAAATCGGATCAGCAGGAGTAAAAGTTGAATTAATTGCTTGATTTGGGTCGCCAACTCTGATAAAATTTTCAAGTGAGTTAGGACTGTCGGTTTCGCTAGCTAATATTTTCAAAAGCTTAGTCTGCAAAGGTGTCGAATCCTGCGCTTCGTCCTCGAAAACGGCAAATACTTGCTTTTGCTCGATCGCCCTCGCCCTCGGATTGTCCAACACCCGCAAAGCTGCTAAAATCATTTCGTCGTAATCGATGAATTCCCGACTCCTCAACAAAGCCTGATATTTTTGATACAAACCCCCAGCTACGGCTAAAATTTCATAACCGTCCCCAGAAGCAAGAGCGTTCATTTCTAACAACTGTTCGGGAAACAAACCCGAAGATTTCGCCTCGTGAATCACCGTTTTAGCTAACTGTGGCAAAATCTCGGTTCGCAAAACAGATTGTCGCCGCAGTCTCTCCGTTTCCTCTCCGTCGAATTGCTGTCCTTCCAGCAAAACTTGATATCGGCGGGGATTTTCGCCGATCCAAAGTTCTACACAAGTGCGAATTAATCGGTGACTTTGAGTCGGAGTGACTAAAGTCGAATTTTCTAAATTTAAACCCGACAAATCGGGATGGCGCATCGCAATATTTAAAGCTAAACCGTGCAAAGTGTGCACGGCAAAACCACCTTGAGATAAAGACAATTGGGCTAATCTTTCCCGAATTTTAGCTTTAATATTAGCAGCAGCCGAGCGCGTAAATGTCACGACAATTAACTGTCGGCGGTTGTTAAGCCCGTTGCGGGCGATCGCAATTGCCGACGCAGCAGCCATTCCCGTAGACTTCCCGGCCCCTGGAACCGCCGAAACAGCAAGGGGACCGCCTTGCCAATCCACCATATCCTGCTGCCCCGCACGCAAGCTTTCGCGAATTTTAACGCAAGCTTGTTCTCGCAAAACCACGGCAGAGTCTAACCCAGAGGAAATGTTGCCAGGGCGATCGATATTCGTTGTCGATCGCATAAAATCAGAATCAAATTCATCAGTCATTATTACATCCGCGTTTATCTGCGTTCATCTGCGGTTAAAAATAAAAAAATCTGCAACCTCTACCGTTTCCATTTCGGTATCGGCTAAACTAACACTATCTATTGAAGCTTAAATTAAAACCAGCATAAAATTCAAGACCCAAGCCTTTTTTATAGGAATCACCCAAATGAAAACTCACCTCAAAATCAATTCCCCGCCCCACAAGCAAAACCTAAACCCAGCCAACAACAGCACAACTCGTTTTGCTGTGGCGGTATTCTTAACTTTATCTTCAGTCATTGCTTTGCCTAGCTGCGGAGGATCTCAAACGTCCAGCAGCGCTCCAGGCGGCGCAGATTCATCCAGCAGCCGTGAAAACCAAGTTGCCGCATCGGCTCCACAATCGGCACCCGCACCAGAGCCACCAGCCGAAAGGTCAAAAACTCCTGGTGCATCAAAAAAAGCAGCAGAAACGACCGCAACCCGTCCCCAACTGATTAAAAAAGCCCAACTCAGTGTAGTTGTCAAATCTATTGACGCTAGCACTAAATCTGTTACCAATATTGTCGAAAAACAGCAAGGCGATATCTTGGGTTTCCAAAATCAAAAGCCCCCGGATTCCAGTGTCCGCCAAACGGCGTCTGTGGAGATTCGCGTGCCTCAAGAACGGTTAGAAACTACTTTAGAGGCTTTGGCAAAACTCGGAAATGTAGAGAACCGTGCTCTGACGGCTGAGGATGTTACCAATCAATTAGTTGACAGCGAGGCTAGACTGCGGAACCTCCGCAAATCGGAAGAAATGGTGTTAAAAATTATGGAGCGATCGGGCTCTGTCGGCGATGTGCTCAAAGCTGCTCAAGAGTTGAGCAATATTCGGGAGTCGATCGAACGCATTGACGCTCAGTTAAAAAGTTTGCGAAATCAAGTAGCCTATTCAACTATTAGCTTAACTCTAGAAGCAGCAGTATCGGCTCAACAAACTCCCGAACCTACTCTAGGTTTGCGGGTGCAGGAAACTTGGGGGAAAGCGACTCATTCTGTGGGCGAATTGACGCTCGGTTTGTTTGGTTTGGGTATTTGGCTGTTGGCTTACAGTCCTTATTTTCTGTTAATTGCGGCTGCGGTTTACGGGTTTAATCGATTTAAGAAACAGCATTCTGTTCAGAAAATTCAAGAACCGAAGCCGCCTGCTGCAAATTAGTCATGCAGAAGCCAGAAGGCAGAAGGCAGAAGGCAGAAGTTTGTAGGGTGTGTCGCTTGCAGACCATATTTGGAGCAAATCGAATATCTGGTAGCGACGCACCAAGGGCGGAAATATTACGATCGCTCGATCGCACTTGATATCATTCCCAATTGAAAATCGCCAATCGCAAATGGTATCTCGCAAATAATATAAGGTGCGTCGCGATGAGATTGTCTATCTGTGTTTAAGGATTTTCGATGGCGACACACCTACCAATGACAACTGCAAACAGTCAACTGTCAACTGTCAACTGACTAATCATCAATTTGCCATCCATCTTTGGTATAGTCTTCATCCACAATCTTTTTCGGACGCATCACCAGAACAACTCGCCCTAAAATAGGAATATCCGGGGATTGTTCAAACCAGTACAATTCTAAATTGCCAGCGTTATCGGCGAGGAAATAACTGTCAGCGTCCCACTGTCTTTGGGCTCGATCGGCAATAATCAAAACTTCTTCAACTTTGCCTTGCAGCGGTACCGGCAATCGATCGCTCATTCCCAAAACAGCCACCGGATCTTCAGCGTTCAAAATTACCTGCCATCCGGGAATCGCCACCCAAGCTCCGGCTCCGGAAAATTTTACCATTCGGAACGGCTCGATTTCCTCCGGCAAAGGTACTGCCAGCAAATCTTTCGTAGAGAGTGGCAATTTGCCCACAACCGGGACAACGCGGGGCAATTGTTCCTCGGTATCGAGCCGGTAGACGGGCAAGCGGGGCGCTTCCCGTCTGGAAACTACGGTAAAATCAACGAGCAACTGCTCGATTTGCGTCCTAGCTGTTGGGCTGCTAGCTAATTTTAAACCGCGAGCAATTAAGCGCGATCGCTCTTGCAAATCGCTTTTCTGTCTTGCTAATTGCCAGCATTGGTAAGCCATAGCATCGCCGGGAGTGTCTGTGAACCCTTGCGGGAGACTCCCGAAGTGCGAAAACTCCTTGATCGCTTTAGCAACTTGGCGAGCATCGTCAACATCCAAATTGTGGGTTAGCATCAAAGCAGCCGCCCCGGCACGCTCTACTTGAGAGAGAATCCGAAACTCGTATAAGATATCGCTACCTTTGCCCAAAAAGTGCGATCGAACTTCGTCTGAAGCCCCAGCATTTACCATGCTGGTGTAGACTTGGGCTGCGACGCTTACTTGATTTTGCTGAATTGGCTCAAAACCAGTTTCTTCAAAAATCCTTTGAGAGTTGTAGCCAGCTTTTAGCAGTGCAGTGCAGGCCTGTCCCCACTCTACCCAAGTGCCTTCTTTTCGGCGGAGCGATCGAATTAACTTTTCGGCATCCACAGCATTTGTGGAGGATGCAGATGCAGGAGGGGATGAATCTTGCGGTTTATCAGTCATAATTGAATCAAAAACTAGCGCTAAGTTATGTGTGATTGGATACCGGCAAGGCTCGTGTCGCGGCAGAGCGATAGATTAATAGTAAGTGAGTTATGAGACTATTGTTACAGAATAGTTGCTCGCCTAAATTTACAAAGGGGAGTTTATCGTATTGTTATGGATAATGCCATTTCAGAGCTTGATCAAATTAAACGCCAGCTCATGACCCTACACAGACCGAAAAAGCCCAAAATGCTGGTAGTAGACGACGAACCAGACAATCTGGATTTACTCTACCGCACTTTCCGACGAGATTTTAACGTGCTCAAAGCTGAGAGCGGAATTCGCGCCTTGGAAGTCCTCGGCATCGAAGGCGAGGTCGCCGTCATCATTTCCGACCAGCGGATGCCAGAAATGAAGGGAACGGAGTTTTTGAGCAAAACCGTGCCCCAGTTTCCGAATACGGTCAGAATTATCTTGACCGGTTTTACGGACATTGAAGACTTGGTGGATGCGATTAACTCAGGACAAGTTTACAAGTATATCACTAAGCCTTGGGACCCGAACGAATTGAAAATGGTGGTGCAAAAGGCAGCCGAGACTTATGAAGTTCTCAAGCAGCGGACTGAGGAATTGGATCGCGCCCAAAATCAAATACAACTGTTAGCAACCATCATGCAAACGGCTGTGGATTATCCAAGTTTGGAAGCAAGTTTAGACCCAATTGCTACTGCTGTAAGCGATAATTTTTTGGCAGACGCTTGCATTTTACAAATGGTGGAGGAAAATGTTTTAATGCCAGTCCAAGGCAGTCACACCATCAGCCAAACTGTGGAAAATTGGCTGGCAGATGACCCTCTGGTTCGAGAAGCAATTAGCTCTCAAACTATTCAGGGTGCTGTGAATATTGGGCTTGACACAGCCTTAGCGAGCCTGCCGCACTATCAGAAATCGGGCATTCAAGCTCACCTGAGCATCCCGGTGATTCACAAAGGTCGATCGATCGCCCTGATTTCCATCCAGTGGAAGCAGCCTTGTTCCCTGCGTCCCGACGAACTCACAACAGTTCACCTCGCCGCTCAAGAAGTTGCTTTGGTATTGACGAGTTTTCAGGGTCATTAGTCATCAGTCATGAGTCATCAGTCATTAGTCCTTAGTCATCAGTCGGCTCTAAGTCTTGAGTTTAAAATGATAGCCAACCAATGATTCTCGACAAAAGCTCACCAATCGCTAACAAATAAAAAAGCCTTAATGACTGGCGACAGCATGACATGAATAGACGGATTAATTATTTTTTCCGGCTGACCAATGACAAATGATCAATCACCAATGACAAATGATCAATGACTAATAACGCCGAACAAATTAAAACTATATTTAATCGAATTGCACCAGTTTACAATCAATTGAACGACTGGTTGAGTTTTGGGCAACACCGGATTTGGAAGCAAATGGCGGTGAAATGGAGCAGTGCGGGCCCCGGAAATACTTGTTTAGACTTGTGCTGCGGTAGCGGGGATCTAGCTTTGCTGCTGGCAAAACAAGCAGGGCCGACCGGTTGCGTATTTGGAGTAGATTTTTCTGCCGAACAATTGGCCGTGGCGGCCAGGCGCGATCGACCTTTTCTCACCCCTATAAGTCCCATTTCCTGGGTAGAAGCTGACGCCCTAGATTTGCCTTTTGCTGACAATTACTTCGACTGCGCCACAATGGGTTACGGCCTGCGTAACGTGACTGACATCCCCCGCAGTCTTCAGGAATTGCACCGCGTGCTCAAACCCGGTGCCAAAGCAGCTATTCTCGACCTCCACCGCCCCAGCAATTCCCTAATGCGGAGCTTTCAGCAGTTTTATTTAGACAGTCTCGTAGTGCCGATTGCTCAGCAATTTGGCATGACTCAAGAATATGCTTACATTAATCCTAGTTTAGAAAAATTCCCGATCGGCCAGGAACAAGTCGCGATCGCCCGCCAAGCCGGATTTGCCACCGCCACCCACTACCCGATTGCCGGAGCTATGATGGGAGTATTGGTAGTAGTCAGTTGACTGTTGTCAGTTGTCAGTTGACTGTTGTCATTACTCAACGCCGTCAACAGTTAACAGTTAACAGTTAACAGTCAACAATTCCCAATTCCCAATTCCCAATTCCCAATTATTGATGAATCCGTCTGACATTTGGCTGTTGTTTGCCCCACCTGTAGTGGGAGGAATTATTGGCTATTTCACTAACGATATAGCTATCAAAATGCTGTTCCGCCCCTATCGAGCTATTTACATCAAAGGGCGGAAGTTGCCTTTCACTCCAGGCTTAATCCCCCGCAACCAAGAGCGTTTAGCAAAGCGAATTTCCGACACAATTATGGGTTCGCTGCTGACGCCACAGGAACTGCAAAACTTGGCGCGCCGCCTCCTGCAAACCGAGCGGATGCAGTCGGTGATTCTCTGGTTGTTGCAGTTGGCGCTGGATCAGGTAAAAGCAGACGCAGAGCAAAAAACGGCTAAAATTCTCGCTAACATTTTGCGAGATTTGCTGGGGGAATCTGTGCCCCGAATTCTCAAAGTTTTGGCGCGCCGGGAAGATTTTTTAGAAGCTCAGCTAAATCAAATTTTTGACCAAGTTTTGCTGGAGATTCAGCTAACTGAAGCTCAGGCGGCTCAGCTTGCTGAGTGGTTGTTGCAGGTAGTAATCCCCCCAGAAGTGCTGCGACAGGCTTTAATTGACTTTTTGACGGATCGCAATATTTCGATCATTGATGAAGGGTTTCGAGAAAAAACCAGCGGCACTTATTGGGTAGTAGCAAATTTGTTTGGTTTGCGGAACACTTTAACTCGGCTGCGGACTTTTTGTCTGGATGACAGAGAAGCCACAAATCAGCGGTTAGCAGAGTTAACTATTTCTTTGGGAATTCGCGGGCGAATTCAGGAATGGCTGCAAAATTTGTCGATGCAAAATTTACCGGTTTCGACTGTGAGACAGTTGCGAAAAACTATGCGCGACAGCGTTCGCAGCTACGTTCAACAGCGGGGTACAGAGGTACTTGAGGGGTTGAGCAAATCTATTGACTGGGAAAATATTTCGCGGTTGCTTCTGAAGCGATTGCAAACTTCAGCGGTAATGAGCGCTTCCCTCGGAATTGTCAGCCAAGAACTGGCTTTGGTTTTAGAGCGCTATCTAGAGCGGGATTTAGAAAATATTGTAGCTCAGGCTATCCCGATTTTGAATATTGACCAGGTGATTGTTGATCGAGTAAAAGGTACTTCTCCTGAAGAGTTGGAGTTAGCAATTCAGGGAATTGTCCAAAGCGAGTTGCAGGGAATTGTAAATTTAGGAGGCATTTTGGGCGTTTTTGTCGGCTGTTTGCAGACAGTTGTGGTTTGGATTCAGCGGTGATTTATTTTGGCAGTTGTGAGATATTTGTTGTAGTCTAATATTCACTGTCTCTGGCGCACCCCAGTACCAAAAACCAGGTTTTTCGACCGTATTGGCCACCTCAGCCAGAGGATTTTTGGTATAAACCGGGTTTTTGTGGCCCAATCCTAATTTACTTATTTTCTAAATCTATGCCAGCCCCAAATTCAGACTATCGCACAAACATCCCAAAAAACCCGCGCAACCTCAGCCGCCAACAATACGAGCGTTTAACCGCAGAAATGGCCACTCCCTACCGGCCTCTGCGACAGTTTGTTTACGTAGCTTGTGGCGCTTCGGGCTTTATCGGCGGCTTGGTTTTTCTCGCTAAAATTGCCTCTGGCCGGGAAATTGGTTCTGCTTTGCCTAATTTTGCCCTCCAAGTCGGAGTTGTGGCCCTGATGGTGTTCCTGTTTCGCTGGGAGCAGCGCGCCGAGGGCCGATCCCCGAAGGGTAAGTAACAAAAATTTACAAATAGATACAAAAATCTATCTGTGGCAAGGAAAAGTTAAAAATATAAAGAAATTATTATGAAATCCTGGTTTCCTAGCGATCCCTGTCATTATAAGAATGTAGGTTCAATTGGGGTCAGCAAATTTAAAGGCCCTAATCATAAACCGCTTGTAATTCGTTCAATTGGGGTCAGCTTTCATAAAGACCCTAAATATATAAAATAAATTTAAGCCCAGCGCCAGCCTTCCCTAATAGAAGAGCTGGCGTTCGGCATTTTGCTAACAGCGGGAAATTGGTAGATGTGTCACAGTCGAATTAGAAAAAGATGTTGGGAGATTTTTCTATGAGCAAGTCATTTTTCAAAGGGCGGTGGACGTTATTTTTAGCAGCAGGCGCGGGAATTGTATTTTACAGCAATGCTGCGGCGGCTGCCGAAAAGGTAGTGCTCAAATACAGTGCGATCCGAATGACTTTACCCGTCAGCGAATTAGAAATTTTTGCAGAAACTGGGCAAATGTCGCCCGGCTTAGAAATGCTGCTGGGAAAAGCCAAAAAAGACCCGGAAGCGGTTCGCCGCAGTCTGATGAGACCGATCAAAGTCACTCAAAGCTTGTTGGATCGGACGCTCAACAGTAAAGTTGGGGAAATAATTCTCGATGAAGTCGGTCAGGTAATTCGCACTCCTTCTGGGAATGCAAATCGAGAAGCTTTGCGCGAGGCATTGATGCTGTCTGCAACTAATGATAACGAGATTACCCTGCTGGAAGCGATGAAGAATTATCCTGCTCCAGAGGTTAATGTTGAGGGCGATCGTTTAGTTGAAGCTTACGGCAAACTTGTAGCTTTGTCCGAACAATTGGGCGGCGTTTCAGAACGGCTGCAAGACATTTTGAATAAGATTCGCCTGCCTAGATTGTAGTGGATTTTGGCAAGGAGGGTTGATTCGGGCGATCGCACTTAGGTTGCTGAACCTGCCTCTATTACAGGGGAGTCACATTTTATTTGTGCAAAATTTCCCTAATTTTGACACCCCTTTAAAAAAAGAATGCAATAGTAGACAAGACCGAAACGTGATGGTAATCACTCATTGCCAAATCTCAAATCTCTAATCCTATAACTTGAACTTGGGTGTAAAATCTATCTCGCGATAGATGTTCCACAGCGGACAAAAATTTTACCACTATCCGTATTTTTGTTTAGGAAAGTATTTGAGCCCAAAAATGCGGGCCAGAGCTTGTGTATCCCCCATAAACTGAAATACGATCGGGTGGACATTGCAGATTCTCTATCTTAAGATAGAGAAATTCTGTCAGAGTCAGGCGCTTCCGGAAAAACGGGTGCTCATGAGTAAGCTTGTGCTGCAAAAGGTGCTCTTACGTAAGGCATTAGCAAAAGCTATAGATAAAAAATAAGCCAATACAAACGCTGATACTGCATTCATTAACACTTGCACTTGATCAACTTTACTTACTGGGTAAGACTAGCAACATGAACAACAATCCTATTCGTTCAAAAGACCGTTTTTTGGTTTTCGGCGCTCCGGCGATCGAAGATGCTGAAATTCAAGAAGTGGTGTCAACCATGAAAACAGGTTGGTTGGGTACAGGCCCTAAAGTCATGAGTTTTGAAAATGACTTCAAAGCTTACAAAGGTTCCGAGTACGCGATAGCAGTCAATTCCTGTACGGCGGCACTGCACTTGAGCATCCTCGCTGCTTCGTTACAACCGGGGGATGAAGTTATTACTACTCCGATGACTTTTTGTGCGACAGTTAATGCGATTATTCACGCAGGCGCAACACCGGTACTGGCGGATGTAGATCCGGTGACCATGAATATTGACCCCGCTCAAGTCGAAGCTAAAATAACTCCAAAAACAAAAGCAATTTTGCCGGTTCATTTTGCAGGCCGTCCCTGTGACATGGATGCGCTTTGCGAGATGGCTCGCCGTCACAACTTGAAGTTAATTGAAGACTGCGCTCACGCGATCGAAACAGAGTACAAGGGACGGAAAGCAGGCACATTTGGCGACTTCGGATGCTTCAGCTTTTATGTTACCAAAAATATCACGACGGGCGAAGGAGGAATGATTATCGTCGGCAGTCAAGAATACGCCGACAGGCTCAAAATTTTAGCGCTGCACGGTATGAGCAAAGATGCTTGGAAGCGCTTCGGAGACTCGGGTTACAAGCACTACCAAGTGGTGGAAGTCGGTTTTAAATACAATATGATGGATCTGCAAGCTGCGATCGGCATTCATCAAATGAAACGAGTTGCTCCTTATTGGAAGCGGCGGGAGCAGATTTGGCAGCGCTACCACGAAGCATTTGCGGATCTGCCGATTACTTTGCCCGCCAAGCCCGAACCGGATACAATTCACGCTTATCACCTGTACACCATTCTGGTAGATGAAGCCAAAGCAGGAATCAGCCGCGACGAGTTTCTCAACGCTATCAATGCTGAAAATATCGGTGTCGGCGTACATTACATGAGTATGCCGGAACATCCTATCTATCAAGAAATGTTTGGATGGCAGCCGGAAGACTATCCGAATGCTGCCTACATCGGGCGGCATACAGTTAGCTTGCCGATTTCGGCAAAATTAACAGATACAGATGTGGAAGATGTAATTGCTGCTGTTAAAAAATGTTTGGCGATCGGCAAAACTCAAAGTCCAGTTTTAGCAGCAGCAGGCTAACGTTTTCAAGCAAGCCCCGATTAAAACAACCTCTAAGTGCTTCCCTAAAGGAAACAGTTAGGGGTTGTTTCTCATAAATCTCAAATAGCCTGTGCAAGGTAATGATGTTAAGCTTAGTGAGAAAACTTCCCACACATTTGGAAGATGGAAACAGGCAATAAACCGCTTTCTGAGGAAGTTATAGTCATTTCAAATAAAAAAGAGACACTATTGAGCGCAGTAGGCACAGATGAGTTCATCTAAAGATGTGCCAGGAGGAGCATACATTCTGGCTCGCTTTAAGGCACTAAAATCGTGTTCAATAGACCTCTTGCGAAAGTCTTAGGAGATCGCTAGTTTGTCTTCCAAGAAAGTTCATAATTATAAATACCAGCGATCA
>NZ_JAUBQW010000084.1:0-28923 GCF_036701485.1 Microcoleus sp. Pol11C3
CCTGGCACATCTCTTGATGAAATTATTCGTGCTTATTGTGCATGAATAGTGTCTCATACTTATTTGAAATGACTATACCTGCAATATGCTGTATAAGCAATAGTTGACGCAGGCGATCGCGCTCAATTGTTGTAGATTCCATATAATTGCTGATCGCAAACAGATATCAATCATCTACATGGGTACACAAATTTTAATCAACAATTGAAACCTTTGTGGTGAGAGGCTTTTGATGCTGTGCAAGTATATTTGGAGGAGGAAGTTCAGGTAAATTAACCACAATATTTGTAGCGGCAGGTTTCCCCAACAATCTTTCATCGATATCGACAATATCTATAAACCAGCCCTCACTTTTGCGAAAAAAGTTTATAACGGCTAATTCAACGCACATAATCTAAGCCCTGGTTGATTTACGATCGCTTCGGAGATGCCAGATTGCGGAAGCAGGTAAATTGGGCGTCAAATAATAGTTTGATGATTCCTGTCGGGCCGTTTCTGTGTTTGGTAATAATTACTTCTGCAATTCCGCGATCGGGCGAATCAGGATTGTAATATTCATCGCGGTAGAGCATAATTACTAAATCCGCGTCTTGTTCAATGCTTCCACTTTCTCTCAAATCTGACATCATCGGCCGCTTGTTTGTCCTCGCTTCCACACCCCGACTCAACTGAGATAAGGCAAGAATCGGCACATTGAGTTCGCGGGCTAAACCTTTAAGACTTCTGGTAATTCGAGATAGTTCTTGCACGCGGTTGTCGCTGCTACCTTCCATTAATTGCAGGTAATCTAACAAGATTAATCCTAGGGCTCCGCCTTGTTCTGCTTGGAGGCGGCGGGCTTTAGATCGGATTTCTGTGACGGTAATATTGGGAGTATCGTCAATAAACAGCGGTAGTTCTGATAAATTGCCAATGGCTGTACTGATTGGTTCCCATTCGTTTTGACTGATTCTACCCGATCGCAATCGGTTACTTTCTATTTTGGCTTCGCTGGACAGGATACGCTGCACTAGCTGTTCTTTCGACATTTCTAAGCTGAAAACGGCAACCGGCAATTTCTGCCCTCCAGCGGCGATGTGGTGGGCGATGTTGGTACAGAAAGCAGTTTTGCCCATCGCCGGCCTAGCCGCAACGATGATTAAATCCGATCGCTGAAAGCCTCCTGTCATAGCATCTAAGTCATAGAAACCGCACGGAATACCGGGAAGTGTGAGGCCTTCATTGCGATTTTCTAGGTCTTGAAATGTTTGGTTTAGTGTTTCGCCGATCGATACTAAATCTTGTTGCGGGCGTTCTTGAGTTATGCTGAAAATTTCTTGTTCGGCGCGGTCTAAGACTGTTGCTAGTGGTGTTGCCGTCTCGTAACCTAATTGTACTATGTTGTTGCCAGCTTCGATTAATTTGCGGCGCTGATATTTGTCTTCAACTAAAACTGCATATTGGTCGATGTTGACTGCGGAAACTGTGCGATCGACTAATTGTGCTAATTTAGTTAGTCCTCCTACTTGCTCTAACTGGTTGCGGTCGGTTAGCGCAGTTGTTACCGTCATTAAATCGGTAGGCTGACCCTGTAAAAATAGCCCTAATGCCGATCGATAAATGACTTGATGAGCGGTGATGGCAAAAAACTCCGGTCGCAGCAGTTCGGCAATTCGGGAAATAGCTTCGGGGTCAATTAAAATCCCGCCCAAAATTGCTTCTTCTGCCTCTATATTTGTCGGCATCAAATCGCTCATTAGTCAATATTTCTCAGTCATTAGTTATTAGTTGCCAGTTATTAGTCGTCAGTTTTCAATCTGTAAGTTAGCGTTACTCACTTCGCTAGTTAGCAGTGCTTAGTTGTTAGCTAATGACTAATGACTAACAACTAATGACTGATGACTGATGACTGATAACTCTTAATTACATCGGAACAACTTGAATATCAACTTCGGCGGTAACTTCTGCGTGTAGTTTGATTTCAGCTTTGTATGTACCTGTTTGGCGAATTTCGGGCAGAGTGATGCCGCGCCGATCGACTTCTTGACTGGTAGAGTTGAAAATCAGTTCTGCTACTTCTTGGTTGGTAACAGTACCAAAAATCGCGTCTGCTTCGCCAACTTGCTTGGAGATGATGAAAGGCCCAGCCGATTGGAGGGCGGTTTTGCGGACTTCAGCTTGCTGCTTGAGCTCTAGCTGACGCACTCTTTCTTCTTCACGGCGGCGCTCTGCTTGCTTGAGAATGCCCGGAGTGGCTCTAAATCCCATTCCTTGGGGTACTAGGTAGTTGCGGGCGTAGCCTGGGGCTACTTCTACTACGTCGCCAGCTTTGCCGAGTTTGCTGACATCTTTATTTAAAACTAATTGGACGCGCTTGGCCATGATCGTGGGTTGTGGGGTTTTAACTGCAACTTTTTATAATAGCGAAGTTTGAGGGGCGATCGCAAGGAAGTTCGGCAACGGATTTTGTAACGGATGTAACGGGTTTAACGGATTTAACGGATGGATGTTGAGATTAGAGGTTCGAGATTCGAGGTTCGAGGGAAGAAACAGGGATAATATTTTTAACGGGCAAATTCAGTTTGAAATTACGCAAAACGGGGGTGCTGTGATGAGCCAAATCAACTACAGTGCAATGTCTTACCGAGCACTCAGGCTTTATTTTCAAGGCGCTGGGCGACGATCGCTCGCGCTACAGTAGCAACTAACAGGGTCGGATTGATCGGCTTGGCTAAGTGTTTGTCAAATCCGGCTTGCAAAACTTGGCGCTCGTTCGCTTCTCCAGCATAGGCCGTTAAGGCGATCGCCAACAACTGCCGATACTCAGGCGCAAGCTGAGTGCGGATACGATTTATCAACATATAGCCGTCCATCTGGGGCATTCCGATGTCGCTGACGAGCAAATCCGGTGCAGTTTGTTCGATCGACTCTAGCGCCTCAGCAGCAGATGACAGGGAAATCACCTCTGCACCCGCTTCCTCAAGCACGAAAGCGACAAAATCTCGCGAGTCGAGTTCATCATCTACCACCAAAATTCTCAATCCTGCTAGCGGCAAGGATGAGAGATCAGGAAGAGCAGCCCCATGAGGTTCTTCCCCCTCCTGCCTTCTAGAATCATCATTTAATAGCGGTAATCTCACCGTAAACGTCGCTCCTTGACCTTCTCCGGCGCTTTCTGCAAACACGGTTCCGCCGTGAAGTTCGATCAGTTGGCGGACGATCGCCAATCCCAGTCCCAAGCCGCCAAATTTGCGAGTAGTGGCACCATCTTCTTGTCGGAAATGGTCAAAAACATAAGGCAAGAAATCGGGAAGAATACCTTTACCCGTGTCCGTGACTTGAATTTGAGCTTGGTGTTCTATTTGCGTTAATCTAACTTCAACTTGACCGCCTTCTGGCGTGAATTTCACCGCATTTGATAACAAATTCCAGACAACTTGTTGCAAGCGACTTGTATCCCCTAGAACTTGCCCGACAGCGGGATTTAAAATTGTTTGGATTTGAATCTTTTTAGCTTCGGCGGCTAATTGCACGGTTTCCACCGCAGACGGAATAATGGTTGCCAGATTCACCGGAGCAACATTCAATCTGAGTTTTCCTTGCAGAATCCGAGACACGTCAAGCAAGTCTTCGATTAATTGAGATTGCAGTCTGGCGTTGCGCTCAATCGTCTCAAAAGCCTTGGCAGTTTGAGTCGCCTTCAGCTTGCCGCCGACGAGCAGTTGCGACCAGCCTAAAATCGGATTTAAGGGCGATCGCAACTCATGAGAAAGCACCGCCAGAAACTCGTCTTTAATGCGGTTAGCTCGCTCGGCTTCCGCGCGGGCAGTTTGTTCTAATTGCAGAACCATATCACGCTCGATTTCCACTTGTTTGCGTTCTGTAATGTCGATCGCAGAACCGATAAAACCCTCAAATAGTCCGCTTTCGGTAAATCTGGGAGCAGCCGCTTCCAGCGCCCAAGAATATCCGCCATCCTTGCGCCCCACGCGAAATTCTAGGCGGTAAAGTTCCTGGCCTTCGTGGGCCCTCAAAAATACCTTCATCGCCTGTTCTCTGTCTTCTGGATGCACTGCGTTTATCCAACCAAATCCCAAAGCTGTTTCCTCAGTTTGACCTGTGAATTCATACCAACTTTCGCTCACGAAAATGCAATAGCCTGTGGAGTCTGTTACCCATACCATAAAAGGAGCGTTGTTAGCCATAGTGCGAAATCGTTCTTCGCTTTCTTGCAGCGCTGCTTCTGCTTGTTTGCGTTCTGTGATATCCCGACAGACAATCACTCCACCTTTGATTTCGCTGCTAGTATCAATTACTGGATAACCGCTGATACTGATCCAGCGTTCTGGGGAATTTTCGCGGCGGACAAATACCTCTACATCATTGACATATTCACCTTTGATTGCTCTGGCTAGAGGTAGTTCAGCGTCGGGGAAGAGGGTTTTTTTGTCTGCCGTAAATAGTCCGTAGGTGCTGGACCATTCCTCACAAGATTTTTCATTCGATAGCTGACCGAATATCCTCACGGCGGCTCGGTTAAATAGCACAAACTCCCCTTGTTGGTTTGCCAAAATTAAACCATCACCAATGCTGTCAATGATGACTTGCAGTAACTTAGTTTGTTCTTGTAGGGCGACTTCCGATCGTTTGCGATTTGTGATGTCGCTGGAGATACCAATCAGGCCGATGACTTCTCCCGCCTGATTGCGGTAGGGAGCTTTCATTACCAGAAATGTCCGAATGCCATCGTGAGATTCTTCGAGGACTTCTGTTTGTCCAGATTCCATAATGCGCCGATCGCTTTCCGTGACTGTGACTGCAAGTTCTACTACTGGGTATAAATCGATATCGCGACCACCAATTACTTCAGAAGCAGGTTTGCCCATTATTTCCAGCGTGGCTGGATTTGCATAAATAATCTGTCCTTCTCGATTTTTGACAAAAATTGGCGTGGGTGCTGACTCGTTAATCACGTTCAAAATCGCATTCTTTTGCCGCAGTTCTTCTTCAGTGCGTTTGCGATCGCTAATATTGCTCCAATAAGCGGTAAGTCCTTGGGCCGCAGGATAGGCGCTCACTTCTATATACATTTGGAGCGACGGCGAAAACTCTTCAAATTTGACAGAAACTTGCTCGTTAACGACTCGATGAAATTCTTGATATGCCCTTGAATTTGATTCTTTCTCGGCGGGGAATAGCTCCCAGATTGATCGACCTAACAAGTCGGCTCTCGATCGAGAAAGCAGTTTTTCTGCTGTGGCATTAACGTAGGTATAGCGCCATTCTGAATCGAGCGCCATAAAGGCATCGGTAATACTTTCGATAATATTGGTGACTTGCTGGGAGGCCGCTTGCACCGCGAGTTCAGCGTTTTTGCGCTCGGTGATGATTTCGCAAAAAATCATGATGCCGCCAATCTCATTGCTGTTGGTTCGCCAAGGATGAATTTCCCAGCGCACCCAGTCAACGCAGCCATCAGGGCGGGGAAACTGATCTTCTTGGCAGATTTCGACTGCTCCCGCCAGACAGCGTTGGTGGATTTGTTTCAAACGATCGGGCAAATTGGGAAAGATGTCGTAGTGCGATCGGCCCACAATGTTTTGATCGCCGATCCCGTAACTTGCCAGCCAGCGGTCGCTCACCAGCATATACCGCATCTGGCGGTCAAACATGGCCACCCCAGCAGGCGAATGTTTGACGAACAGCCGCAGTTGCTCGGACTGTTGCTGCACGAGATTCTCCGACTGTTTGCGATCGGTGATGTCTTTGAAAAGTACGGCGACTTTGCGGCTGTTTGGCTCAGGAGTACGGAACGCCGAAACCTCAAACCAGCGGTTCATGGCTTCCGAGCCTTGCTCAAAGCGCAATGGCTCCCCCGTCAGCGCGACGTTGCCGTAAATCTCAAACCAATAATTTTCGTGCTTTGGAAGGAGCTGGCGCACCGTTTTGCCCGCAGCTTCTACGAGTCCGGTTTGTTTCTCAAAAGCCGGATTGACTTCCAAAAAGCGGTAATCGATCGGCTTTTCGTTTTCGTCAAACAGCATTTCGATGACGCAAAAACCTTCGTCTAGGGAATCAAACAAAGTGCGATAGCGTTCCTCGGAACGGCGCAAAGCAGCAATAGCTTGTTTGCGCTCGCTAATATCCATAAACGCCGCCACACAGCCGCGAACTCCGCCTTGTTCGTCAAATAACGGCACCGCATTTACCAACCAATCAAAGGCCACCCCATCCTCGCGCACCATTTGAATTTCCATATCTCGCACTTCGACGCCGGAAGCCACGGCTAGTTGCATTGGCAGTTGTTCTCCCGGAATTTCTAGTCCGTTGCGGAGTCGCCTAAAGGGAAGGACTGCGGCTTGCTCTCCGGTTCCAGAAACATTCGTATCGGGCGGCACTTTCAACATCGACTGGGCAAACCGGTTAGCGCGAATTACTTGACACTGTGGGTCGTCGGCGATCGTAATGCCAACGGGTACAGCATCAAGGATTGATTCGAGTTCATTAATTCGTCGCTCTAGTTCTTGGTTGAGCCGTTGAATTTCTTTTTTGGTAGCTTTACGTTCGGTAATTTCATGCACCGTCACATTCACGCCCAAAACGCGATCGTCCTCGGCTTTCAGCGGATAGAGACTCAACAGCCAATCCTGTTCGACTCCCGGCTGTGCTGAGTTCGTCCTACGAACTTCGAGCTGTTGAAGTGGAACTTTAGTTTCAATAACTTGTCGGTAAAGCGGCTCTAAATCATCTGCCATTTCTGGCAAAATTTCGCGCAATGTTTTGCCGATGTGGGTGGCGGCTGGAACTCGGTTAATTTCTGCTAGGCGATCGTTGAGGCGGACAAACCGCAACTCGGTATCGATAAAGCAAAGTCCGATCGGCGCACTAGCATAAATCGCCTCGATTTCTGCTAGTTGTTGCTGCACAGTTTGCGCTTGTTTAATAAAAATAGCCCTCGCCGCTTTCTCCTCGGTCACATCTTGAAAATAAACGGCAAGTCCCGAGGCGATCGGATAGGCTCGTACCGCATACCAAGCATTGAGCGGCGGATAAAAAGATTCAAAACTAACCGTAACTTGGAATGTCGCGGCGTGGCGATATTCTTGTTCAAACAAACTGCCCACTGATTCGGGAAACTCTTCCCAAATGCTGTTGCCAATCAAATCTTTCGAGGGTCGATTCAGCCACCGCGCCGCTTGCAAATTGACGTAGGTAAATCGCCAGTCTCGATCCAAAGCAAAGAACCCGTCCGAAATACTTTCGAGGGTGTCTGAGAGTTGTTGCGCGGGCGCGTTACAAACTGGTTCGGGCTTTTGTTGAGCGAGTTCCGTGAAGGTTGTTACTACCGCATAGGGAGTCGATCGATCTCCCTGAAATAAAGGTTGAGAATTGAGCGTCAACCAAATCAATTCTCCCTGTGGCCGATCGAAGCCCATGATGACATTTGAGCATGGTTGCCCGGTTTGCAACGCCACCATCGCCGGATGTGTCTCGCCGGGAAAATCCAAGCCATCTTCACGCACAGTCTGCCACCGACTGTTGATTGAAGTGCATAAGAGCATCTGTTCTGCTGTCATCCCCAACAGCTCCTGGGCGTGAGAATTGCACCCCTGAATGCTACCATCGGCCAATTGCAGAACCATCCCTACATCAGTTAGCCAAGGCGCGCCTGGGTAGAGCGGTTTGTTAGAATCCGTGGAAACAGAGGGGTCGATTTTCGGTTGGAGTTCAGTATTACGTGGATTTTGCATCGGTTTCTAACAACGCTCGTTTTACTTTTGGCAAAGCCAATCGCGCTCATCAATAATAGGGAAATAACCACAGGAACTTTTGATTTAATTCAGGGGAACAATTCAAACCTAAGAGGGATGTCGATCGTCCTGCTGGAATATAAATATCTAGACAACTTATTTTAGAGTAGAATCCCACGTCTTAACCACTTGCGAGATTCAGGACAGGCTACGGGTAATTTTCGGGCTGTTTCAAATGCGAGCAAGTTTTGAACAACCACGATCCTGAATGTATGTCAACTAAAGTGATGCGCTTTCTCTCCCTACCGAAACCGTGGGAAAGCTTCGCCCCAATCAATTATGGCTCGATGTTGTGATATTTATTGTTGGTACTTGTCAAAACCGCTCTTTCATGCCGCGCAATCGAGCGAAGGTTTGCACTGGATCGGAGGTGTTGGTGGCTGATTGGAGGTTGGGAAAATCCCAGCGCAAAAATGGGTTTGTGCTTTTTTCGAGGCCGATCGATGATGGTATTGTAGGTTGCGATCGACTGCGCGCTTCCTTGACTTCGCCCAAGCGCTGCTGCAGATCGGGATTGTCGCCATCTACACTGATGGCAAATTGCAAGTTTTTCAGCGTGTATTCGTGGGCACACCAAACTCTTGTATTGTCGGGCAAGTTTCGCAGTTGCCCGAGGGAGGCTAACATTTGGGCGGGAGTGCCTTCAAATAGTCTGCCGCAGCCTCCAGCAAATAAAGTGTCGCCGCAGAACAATTCGCCGATTTCCCCTGGGTTGCTGGGGGGGAAATAGTAGGCGATGTGAGCTTTTGTGTGGCCGGGTACGAAGAAGACTTCGGCGGTTCTGTTGGCGAAAGAAACTCGATCGCCCGCTTGTAAAAACACTTGCTGTCCGGGTATTCTGCCTCTATCTTCTGCGCCACCGTAAACTTTAATTTGGGGAAAGCGATCAATGAGTTGCTGGTTGCCGCCTACGTGGTCGCTGTGGTGGTGCGTGTTGAAAATTGCTGTTAATTCGGCTCCGAGCGCTCGCAGTTGCTGCAAGACCGGCTCTGCTTGGGCTGGATCGACTACTGCTGCTGTGTGGCGATCGGGGTCGTGCAGCAAAAAAATGTAATTGTCCGACAGTACCGGAAGCCGATAAACCTGCATAGAAAACTGCCTCTCTAGGAAAAATATTATATAATTAAATTAGTTCTGAACGCTATCCGAAGGCTGAAGGCATACTTATTAAATCCGCACATCTACCTTTGGAAGTAAAACTCTGATACCTTATTTCTGCTGTTGAGCAAAGTGATTTACGGTCGGCTACGCACCATTTTTTGGTCAAGAACTGCAATCCGCTTTAACTATTTTAGCATACAAGCGAGCGAATAAATGCGAACATCTCACAACAAATCGAACTTAACAATTTCTCAAATGGTCGATCGGATTGTAGCGTCTGGCAAAATCTCTCGCCGGGAACATTTAGTTTTGACTTCTGCTATCCTGTCAGATGATAAAATTTCAGAAGAGGATCGACACCAAATCAACCGGATATTTGATTATCTGCAAATTGGTCGCCTCAAGTTTATCGATTGAACTGAAGACTGGCGCAGTCAGCATCCCTCTGGATTGTAAAAAGCGTTTTTTCGGAGTGCGATCGTCCCGCACAGGAAAGTCTATATATATCGCTTGAGTTCTCCGGCTCACGCGGAGTGTGAAAGCATTAGTTGTGGAAGTCTCAAATTAACAAGGCTCTTGGCAATTCCAGCTACAAAAACAGGCAGAAGAAAATGAGTGCAGAAAAACAAACTATTTTGGTGACGGGCGGAGCTGGATATATTGGCTCTCACGCGGTATTAGCGCTGAAAAACGCCGGTTACGGTGTGGTGATTTTGGATAATTTAGTTTACGGTCATCGAGATATAGTAGATCGGGCTTTGCAGGTCGAGTTGGTAGTTGGCGATACGAGCGATCGCACTCTTCTTGACAACCTGTTCGCTAAACACAATATTGCTGCGGTAATGCACTTTTCTGCATACGCTTACGTGGGCGAATCTGTTACCGACCCAGCTAAATATTACCGCAACAATGTCATCGGCACTATTACCCTTTTGGAAGCAATGATGGGTGCTGGGGTGAATAAATTGGTGTTTTCTTCTACTTGCGCGACTTACGGCGTACCGCAGAAAATTCCGCTCACAGAAGACCACCCACAAAACCCGATCAATCCCTACGGTGCTACTAAGTTAATGGTAGAACGGATTTTGTCTGATTTTGACGCGGCGTACAATTTTAAGTCTGTTTGTTTCCGCTATTTTAACGCGGCTGGGGCAGATCCGAACGGGTTGGTAGGAGAGGATCACAATCCAGAAACTCACCTAATCCCGCTGGTGTTGTTTGCTGCTTTGGGAAAACGAGATTCGATCGCGATTTTTGGCACGGATTACGATACTCCTGACGGTACTTGCATTCGGGATTACATTCACGTTAACGATTTAGCATCGGCTCACATTTTGGGATTAGAATATTTGTTGAATGGTGGCAAATCTGATTTCTTTAATTTAGGCAACGGCGGCGGGTTTTCGGTGAAAGAGGTGATAGAAACGGCTCGCCAAGTGACGGGAAAAGAGATTAAGGCTGTTGAGTGCGATCGGCGTCCGGGAGATCCGCCTTCTTTGGTTGGCAGCAGCGAGAAAGCCATCAAAACCTTGGGTTGGTCTCCAGAATATCCCGACATTAAGAACATTATCTCCCATGCTTGGCAGTGGCACCAAAAACGCCACAGTTAGCATAAATTCAAATAAAACAAGTGCAAAAATTGAGTCGAAAATAATGTTAAACATTCACAAAGATTTTTGTTTTTGCACCTTAGCTTTTAGGAAAAAGTATCGCGAATTAGCCAAACAACTAGCAGCAGACTTAGAAACTCATTCTCTAGGGACGATGCTAGTTGTTTGTACTGACAACCCAAATGACTTTCAGAATTTGACGAATGTTTTCGCCTTTAAAAAAAGTCGCGAAGGTGTATATTATTGTTATAATGATAAACGATTTGCACTAAAAAAAGCCTTAGAATTATGTCGAGTGACAATCTTTGTGGATGCAGATACAAGAATCATAGGAAAAGTGCCCGAGAGAGAATGGATGTCAGGAATTACTTGTAAAGGGTTTATGCCCATTCTAGAACATCCACCAAATCAATCATTTCCGGGGAGAAAAGAGGCAATTCATAAATTAGCAAAAAAGCTAGAACTACCATTAAAAAAGGTAAGTTTTGTTCAAGAAAATTTGTTTGTAATTGCGAGAGACAATGGGAAAGAAATTCAGTTTATTCATGAATGGGGAAAGATTGGAAGATTTTTTGAAGTGCAAAAAGTCAAAACAAAAGACGGTAATCCAATTGGGTTAGCAACTGCTAAAGTTGGGTGGAATATTCGTAATGACGGGTGGCAGGAACTCGCTCAAGTTATGGAGCATTCTTTTGCTCATTGGGACTGGCAAAAAAATCAAGTAAGAACCTTTTGGGATAAAGTTGGGGATAAATTGCAGTTTGAGCATTGGCAATATCTCTATCGGTTATTAAAAACACAGTTAATTGCCTTATTAAATTTCGATTTTTACTATCGTTAGATAAAAGATATGGATAGAGGATTTATTACCATTTTAATTGGATTGTACTCATTTCAAGACTGCATACATTTTCTAGCTTCAGTCAGGAAGTTTCACCGCGAACCAATTATTATTTTAATAGATAGAGTTCCGCGATTTTTATATCCCTTACTTTTGGTGTTCGGAAATGTGAGATTGCAGGTTGCACCGAAACACGAAAATCCTGTTTTAGCATCGCGACAAGCTAAGCTGGCTTTGTATCAACAATCTCCTTTTGAGAAAACTATTTATCTGGACTGCGATATTTGCTTGCTATCGCCAATATATGAAGTTTTTGACTATCTTGATGAAGTAGATTTGCTGGTAACAGAAGACGTGCAGCCTGCGATTGCGAAAGCTGCAAATTTATTAAGAGTCAAGCAGGATATTCTGGCAACTTTGCAGTCTGTCGGATTGCCGCTAAATGAAAATAGCATTCAATACAATGGCGGATTTATCGCTTTTACGAAAAGCAGTAAAACTCAGGAATTGTTTATAAACTTTAAGAAATATTTCGAGATGGTAGTGGTGCATCAAAACGTGCTACTATTGAAAGACCAGGGAGCTTTTGCGGCGGCTGTTGAATCGGTGAAACCGAAAATGACAACTTTGTCCCCGGTGTACAACTATTTGGATAAGTGGAAAGATGTTTATACAATCGACAAACCGATTAAAGTAATGCACTGCACTTATCCTTACCGCCCTCAGTACGCCAAGAACGTGACGCGATCGTTCTTTACTATAATAGTCGATCGCACGGCTAAAATATTTTTACCAAATCAACTTAACAATCCCTGGCGTTTAAAATAATTAAAGTTGGTTGGCAAACTGCATCAAAAGCAACAAAAATCAGCACAAAATTTAAAAAAATTATCCTCAACATATCCGAAAATTTACCTAGAAGAATTCTTGCTGGCTTGAATAACAGTCTTGGGTTCATTACTGTGTTTTTTTTACCAAAATACTTCGTTGCTGCCCTTTACCCTGGTTAAAAACCCGGTTGCTGTGGTAGGGAGTGCGTGAGTCCCAGTCGGCTTGACAAAAGCTCGGTTAAGCAGGAAAATTAAACAAATGTTTTAAACAAAATACTCAGTGAAAGTTTCATTAGTAGTGAGCGATTTGTCAGGAGGAGGTGCAATTCGTGCTTTTTTGTTAGCTCAAGTCTTGATAGAGCTTAAATGTGATGTAGAAGTTGTTGGATTTCAGTTTGGCAAGGAATTGTATGCTAGTCCTCCCCGAAACATCCCGGTATGTGCGATACCGGGTAAAAATTATCCGGGGTTTTTAATGGATGCTCAAAAAGTTTGGAAAAAAATAGATGGGGATATTATTTATGCAGTCAAACCTAAACCTACAAGCTTTGGGTTATCACTGCTAAAAAAACTGGCGACTCGCCACTTTATAATTTTAGATATAGACGACTGGGAACTGAGCTGGTACGGCGGAGATGAATGGAAATACAGTCCATCTTTCAAACAACTTTATCGAGATATTTTTAAACACAATGGTTTATTGAGAGAACCAGATAATCCCCTCTATCTCAAGTGGATGGAAAGTGTCATTCACCATGCTAATGCAGTCACCGTTGATACTGAGTTTTTAAAACAGCGTTTTGGTGGTGTATATTTGCCTAATGGTAAAGATACTGTAATGTTCGACCCTGCTAAATACAATCCTGAATTGAGCAGACAGCGTTACGGCTTGTCCGGGTATAGAGTTCTGATGTTTCCGGGGGCACCGCGACCTCATAAAGGCGTGGAGGATGTTTTGATGGCGCTTGAACAGTTAAATGAGCCCGATTTAAAATTAGCGATCGTCGGCGGGAGTCCTTATGATGATTATGATGATAAACTTGTGAAACAATGGGGGCGGTGGATTATTAAACTGCCAAGGTTTCCAGTGGAGACGATGCCGTCGGTTGTAGCGGCGGCTGATGTTGTCGTTGTTCCTCAGCGAGAAACTCTCACAGCCGTGGCTCAGTTTCCGCTCAAGCTGACAGATGGCATGGCAATGGCTAAGCCTGTTTTGTCTACGCGAGTGGGGGATATTCCAGCAATTTTAGGAGGAACTGGTTATTTAGTCGATCCGAGTTCTCCGGGTCAAATTTCAAAAAAGATTCAATGGATATTTCAAAATTTGACAGCGGCGAATTTACAAGGAATGAAAGCTCGGGAAAGATGTGTGCAAAAATATAGTATTCAAGCAATGACACCGATACTTTCAGATATAATCGCAGGTATGTAAAGGTTATTTTAAAACAACTCCCGGGAGGAAGAAAAACTGGCTGTTATTGAAGAATATTTTGAGATGCCGTACTGTTTAGCTGGGAATGCTTCATGTCTGCCAATAAGCTACTCCTAAAATTTGCCAGACGATATCCCGGCAGGATTCTCTTAACTGTGATGCTGGGCTTTTCTGGCGCTTTATTCAACGGTATCAGCACTACTCTGATTGTACCAGTGCTTTTAAGTTTTTTAGAAGAAGCTATCGAGCTGCGCGGCGCTCCACCTCTAATTAAAACTTTGATGTATCCCTTTGAGGGAATGCCCCAAAATCAGCGTTTAATGTTGATGACAGTGGCGATTATTCTGGCCATTATTTTTAAAAATGTTGCGAGTTATATCAATACTTTAGTAGCTACTTCTCTGACGCGCGCTCTAACTTTTGATTTGCGAGAAGCAGGTTTGCGGTTGTTGTTAGAAGTAGATTTAGATTTTTATTCTAAAACTAAAGTCGGGGATTTAATTAATAGGTTGGGCGGAGAGATTGGTCGGACTGCTAGTGCAGTGGGTACGGCGATCGGAATGTTTACTACCTCAATTACGGTTTTGGTTTTTGTGGGTCTGCTACTTTCGCTCTCGTGGAAACTGACGGTGACAGCTACAGTTTTGCTGGCGTTAGTTGCTTGGACAAATCAACATATTATTAACCGTTCCAAGCATTTTGGCTACCTGCTTTCTGAAATGTCTAAAGATTATTCGGTTAGGGTGCTGGAAACCATTACTGGGATTCGGCTGGTCAAGTCAACGGGGAATGAGGAAAGGGAGTATCAGCGGATCAAGCATTTAATTCAAAGGCGAGAACAAGCGGATTTTCAGGCTCAGGTAAATTATGCGGCGATCGCCCCAATTAACGAAGTTGTTAATTTGATAGTTATAATTTTGATTGTATTTATAGGTCGCACAATATTTGCGAATGAGATAGAGTCTATTGCTACAATTTTATTAACCTATTTATTGGTACTTTTTCGGCTAATTCCTTTAATTTCTCAGTTGAATAGTGGGCGCAGTCAATTTGCTAATACATCGGCTAGTGTAGAGGTAGTTAGTGATTTTTTGAGCTGCGAGGACAAGCCATTTATGCTGAACGGTTCTGTGCCGTACACTCATTTGCGATCGGGAATTCATTTTAGTAAAATATCTTTTAGTTATCCTAACCACAAAAGTTTAGTTCTTCAAGGAGTTGATTTATTTCTACCTCACGGCACTACTTTGGCTTTGGTAGGAACGTCGGGTTCTGGGAAGTCAACTTTGGCAGATTTACTGCCGAGATTTTACGATCCTACTGAAGGTCATATCTCGCTCGATGGCATAGATTTGCGCGAATTTGAGCTGAAAAGTCTCAGACAAGCGATGGGTATTGTTAGCCAAGATACGTTTTTGTTTAATGCTTCAGTACGCGAAAATATTGCTTACGCTAGGCCCCAAGCGACTGAGGAAGAAATTGTGGAAGCGGCGAAGGGAGCGAATGCTTACGAGTTTATCCAACTGTTGCCGGAGGGGTTGGATACTCAAATTGGCGATCGGGGCGTGATCTTATCGGGAGGGCAGCGTCAGAGAATTTCAATTGCTAGAGCCCTGCTGCAAAACCCGGAAATCTTAATTTTAGATGAGGCAACGAGTTCGCTGGATACGGTTTCGGAAAGGTACGTGCAAGCGGCGATCGAGAAATTGAGTTGCGATCGCACAACCTTAGTCATCGCCCACCGCCTCTCCACAGTCCAAAAAGCCAACAAAATCGCCGTGATCGATCGCGGGCAAGTAGTAGAAATGGGTTCCCACGAAGAATTGCTAGCAAAAGGAGGTTACTACACTCGCTTGTATTCAGTGCAATTTGCCGAAGAAACCGCTCGCGATGAAGCTCTAATTAGAGGTTCTTACGAAATTCGCACTCGCCTGACTCCCATGATAGCTTACCTCAAATTGCTAGTAGATGAAATGGTAGAATCTCCCGAAGAAAGAGACGAGTTAATTAGAGAATCCTTTCACTCTGCTGCTAATATTTTCACTACTTTAGAATTTATAGAAAAGACTATTAAGCGTCAGGCTGTTAAAAAGTAGTCAGTTGGCATTAGTCATTAGTCAACTGTCTGCACAGTCAACAATTACCAATTACCAATTACCATGTCCAAATATTATGTATTTTTTACCAGAAATATCTTGCCGCAACCCAATGTCGCGAGCTTAGTTCAAGTTGCACACTCTGCAAATGCCGCAGCAAATCTCGGTTATCCAGCAGTTTTGGTATACCTCCGCAAAGGCTGGAGTGCTTTGAATCCCGTTCATTTACTCGATCCTTTTCAACCGAAAAAACCGGATGACAAACTTGCCAAAATTTACAATATTCAGGAAAAATTAAAAGTAGCAGATTTGCCCATACCTTGGCCGATCGATCTTTGGGATAACAAGTGGACGAGTGCGAGTACCATAGTATCAAAATACTATTTACCGATTCACCTGCTTAAATCGACTCAAATTGTCCATAGCCGGGACTGGAACTTTGTCAAAGCAGCAATTAAAAACGGAATTCCCGCTATCTACGAACAGCACCACCATGAAAACAAGCAATTTGAATCAGAAATTGTCCGCAATCCTCTGTTTCAGATTTCCGTAACTGTGGCCGATACAGTGCGAGACAGCATGATTTTGAATGGGATGCCGCCGGAAAAAGTAATTACGCTGCACAACGGTTTTAACCATTTGTTTCTCGTGAGACAAACAGAAGCTGCCCAGAATTGGCGACAGCAATTATTAGAAGATGACAGACAGTATTTAGCAGTTTATGCAGGGGGACTTTACCCGTTTAAAGGTGTTGATATGTTGGTGGATGTGGCTAAGGAATTGCCGCGAGTTCAATTTGCGATCGCGGGCGGTAATTCATCCCAAGTAACAGCCTACCAGCAATTAGCCAAATCCAAGCAAGTTAACAACATTAAATTTCTCGGCTACCTCCCTCAAAATCAACTTGCTAGCTTGCTGCAAGCAGCCGATGTTTTGACTCACCCTCACTGTTTGACAGAGGCCGCGACGTTCACATCTCCTTTAAAATTCTTTGATTACATGGCATCGGGAACTCCGATTGTAGCGACAGAGATTGCATCTTTAATGGAATTTAAATCGGGAAATATAGCAGCAACTTGGTGCGAACCGGATAACCCGCACCAGTTCGCGCAAAGCATTCGAGATTGTTTAACCAAATATCCGAGGAAAAGCGAAGGTTATGCAGAAACCATGGATTTTGTCAAGCAATTTTCTTGGGAAAATAGGATACAGAAAATTATGGGTTATGTAGATGAAGGCGTGCGATCGCCAATCATTCATTAATCCTCATCCGATAATTTTAAAATCCGTAGGGGCCGGTTTTACCAACAATCATCCCCAAAAATTAATAATCTCATAAACCCGCCTCGCCCACACGCAAAAACCAGATTTATTATTAGATATGAGCCAAAAAATCATCGGCACAATCACCACCTACCCAGGCATGAACCAAAGCGACTGGCTGTGGCAACAAACCCCCCACAACTTCGGCAAATGGGGCAACATTCAAATGCTAGCCAACCACCCAGAACCAGACTTTTTACTCATGTATCAATTCGACTTTCCCCAACAGCCTAAAAAGCGATCTTGGATTGACAAAATTCGCCGTCCCAGCCCCAAAAATCCTGAAAACGACATTCGAGAAAAATTGCGCGGTGTCCCCAAGGAACGCATAATTTACCTGATACGCGAGCCGCCATTGCCAGAAGTTATTGAAATTACCAAAGCCAATTACGAACAAGCCAAACTTTACTGCGGTTACGTTTCCGGCCCCGACGACTTCGCACCAAAACCCGATTATATGCCCGCGATTTGGTATCACTCTAACTCGTTTCGAGAACTAGATGAAATGCCTGCGCCGCCGAAAACTAAATCCTGTTCTTGGATTACTTCAGGTGTTAGCCGCACCGTCAATCACCGCCAGAGATTAGACTTTATCAAATTGCTGCGATCGCAAGAATTGGATTTTGACCTTTACGGGCGAAACTTGCCAACTTGGGCGCGGGGGAACGGGACTGTCAACAATAAATGGTACGCCGTCGCGCCATACTATTACAACTTAGCTATTGAAAATTATGCCGAAAACGATTGGTATGTCAGCGAGAAGCTTTGGGATGCTTTGTTAGCTTGGTGTTTGCCAATTTATTACGGCGGTTCGGCGGCGGATAAATTGTTGCCGGCGGGGAGTTTTCTGCGGCTGCCCAGTCTGGATGAGAAAGGAGTAGAATTTATTAAAGAGGTTGTGGCTACTGCAGATTATTGGCATGAAGCCAGGGATAAAATTGCCGAAGCCAGACACCTCATTCTCCACGAATTAAACTTGCTCAATTGGCTGTCTAAGTTTGTATCTCAGGAAATAGCGCGATGAAAGAAAATCCAAATCAACCCAGAGAATACGATGCCGTACTCGGCGGTCAACATCCACCCCCCCTCGGTGCTGGTGTCTTAGGCGGGATTTCCGGCGTTAAGAGTCGTTTGGCTTCACCGATTGTCGAGGTGAAAATTGCTGCAATGTCTGAAGCGCTGAAATATGGAGTTGCAGGTTTAGATTTAATAATTGGGACACTGCAAGATGAATCAATGCAGGTGAAGTTTGCAGCCTGTTCGCTGCTGAAGGATAGAGATGAACCAAATATAAAACAGCAGTTACAAAAATATTTTCGTACTTTTGACTTTTATGTGATAACAGTGGATGCTGCAGGAAAAGAAAACAGTCGTCGCCGTCATTATGCTCATTTCTTTTCTCAATACTTAGGGAAAAAAGTTGTGCTGGAAATGGTTTATATTCCCGGCGGAACTTTTATGATGGGTTCCCCGCTAACAGAAAAAGGTAGATATGATACTGAAGAAAGTCCGCAGCATCAAGTAACAGTACCCGCTTTTTTTGCAGGCAAATACTCCATCACCCAAGCACAGTGGCAAGCAGTGATGGGAAACAACCCATCCTATTTCCCAGGTGAAAAACGTCCTGTAGAAAATGTATCGTGGGATCAGGCCTTTAAATTCTGCAGCAAACTCTCGCAAAAAACTCGGAAAAAATATCGCCTCCTGAGTGAAGCAGAATGGGAATACGCCTGTCGTGCGGGTACAACAACCCCATTTCATTTTGGGGAAACTATTACCCCGGAATTAGTCAACTGTGACGGAAGGCTCCCCTACGCAAACGCCTCCATAAGACTTTACCGCGAACAAACAACAGATGTAGGGAGTTTTCCCCCCAATGCTTTTGGACTGTACGATATGCACGGCAATGTTTCGGAGTTGTGCAGCGATTGGTGGCACGAAAACTATAACGGCGCACCAACTGACGGAAGTTCCTGGGAAACCGGCATAAGTAACGGCAGAGTGCAGCGTGGCGGTTTCTGGTACTACGATGCGGTACTTTGCCGCAGTGCCAGTCGCTACTTTGATTCGGAGGGCAGCCGCCGCGGGAAAATCGGTTTTCGTGTAGCTGTGGATTTGGCGTAGTCTCCGGTTTTCGGTTCTGTGCTGTAGTCTCCCATGCTCACCCTTCTCTATCCTTTAACCATTTAGATAATTCGGCGGTGGAAACCGCAACGACACAAACAAAGTCCGCCTTTGCGAGACTATAGATATGAATGGAATTTGCACGCTTGCCAACGATACAGTTTGCGACCAACTAATTGCCTTGCTCAACAGTATTAAAGTTATCTTAGGCTCAAATATTCCTGTCTGTATTTATCCTTTCGACGACCAAATAGAGGAAATCAAAGCTGAAATTGTTAACCGTCCCAACGTCTTTATTTATGAAGATAGCGCATCAATTCAGCGATGGGACAAATTCATGCAAGCAGCCGCACCCGAGCGTTTGAACCGCAAAAAGTTTCGGCTTTACGGCGCACACCGACGCTTTTGCGCTTTCGACGGCCCGTTTGAAAAGTTTATCTATATGGATGCCGATACTTTGGTGATGAATTCCCTTGATGCGGTTTTTCAGAAGTTAGAGGAATCGGATTTTGTGGTTTATGATTTTCAATTTCGCGACCCAACTAAAGTATACAATATTCAGTCACCAAAACTCCTCGAAGTTTTTGAGCAAAATCGGATCGAATCGGAAATATTTTGTTCGGGATTTTACGCCAGCAAGCAAGGATTGTTTGAGCAAGATACTAGGGAATGGCTGGTAGCTCAACTGCAATCGGGCGAGGCGGAAATTCTCTATGAAGGTGCGGGAGAACAGCCGTTGCTCAATTATATGGTGATGAAAACGGGGATGAGTAGCTATAATTTTGCTTATAGTCTCCCGGATGGCGAAAAAACCGGGTGCAGCGTCACTTCTAAACATTTTGAAGAGCAAGATCGGATTTTGTACGACAAGGGAAACCGACTTACTTACATTCATTATATTGGTGTGCCGCCGGATTTAATTGGGAGAGTTTGTGCGGGCGAAAATATTGAGTTTCCCTATCGCGATTTGTTCCTGCATTACCGCTATCTCCGCGAACCGTCCAAGCGTCCGATTTTTGCCCAAGCGCCAAAGTCTTATACTGAGGTTTCTGCGCCGAATTTGTTAAAAAGGGTATTGAGAAGGTTGAGGATAAATGTATGAGTCGCGGTATTTATATTGTTGCGAATGATAAGGTGATCGAAAGTGCGATCGCCCTTTTAAACAGCATACGTCTGTACAATTGTCAAGTACCAATTTTTCTGATTCCATTCGACGACAATTATCAGCAAGTCGCAGTCGCACTCAGCAGTCTCCACGGGGTGCGATTGTTCCCAAATCTGGAGTTTGTGGAACAGTTTACCAGAGAAATTGGCCAAACGTTCGATCGCAACTTTTTAGCCCTCCCCAACAAAATGCGAAAACTCGCCGCCTGGTTTGGCCCCCTTGACGAATTTCTGTACATCGATACCGATATCATCGTCTTTGAAGACATCGCAGCCAACTTAAACAAACTATCAGAAGTAGACTTTTTTTGCTGCGACTATCACCACCTCAGCGAAAAACTGCGAAATGTATTTGCCCCCGCTGTAAAAGAACAGAATATCTTTACCGACTCACAGCTTCAAGATGTATTCAACAGCGGTTTTTGGGCTTCAAAAAAAGGAACTATTACACAATCGCAAATGTATGAGATTTTGCGAGAATGTTCGCAGCATCGAGAATATTTTGACTTTACTCAAAATGTCACAGACCAACCTATACTAAATTATATCATTCTTAAATTGATTTCCAAACGCTGCAATCTTGTTAAAGATTCAGCAACCGAACCTGGAAGCTGGGCTGGTTCCAAGCATTTTCAAGAAATAGATTATGTTCTTTATGACCAAGGAAAAAGGTTGAAATATCTTCACTGGGCTGGAATACCGATTAAATCAGGTAGTCCTTACTGGAAACTTTGGCAACATTATCGTTATCTCAATGAGGAAAAACCAAATTTAGTGCAAAAAATATTTCGGGTTTTCAGTAGGTGAGGATAAACTCCTATGTTGGATCATTATCAACAAGTTTTGAATAACAGGCAAGATGCCTGTTCCACAATTCATAAATCTTGTGGTGTTTTTGACACCAAACAAGCTGGAAACAACAGGCAAGATGCCTGTTCCACAATTCATAAATTTTGTGGTGTTTTTGACACCAAACAAGCTTTGAATAACAGGCAAGATGCCTGTTCCACAATCAATAAATTTTATTTCTTGTGGTGTGGGCATCTTGCCCGCACATAAAAAGCAATATATATGCGCTGGGTTACTTATTAACTAATAAACTATGACTGATGGCATTTATATTCTAGCAAACGATGTTGTTTTTGACCACTTAGTCGCTTTATTGAACAGTCTCGAAGTCAATGGGGCAAAAAATATTCCTGTTTGCATCATTTCCTACGATGATAACCTGAAAAAAGTGCGAGTAGAAATTGCAACTCGCCATAATGTCACACTGTTTGACAATACCGATTCCATCGATTTTTGGGAAGACTTTGCAACTCAAGCTTGGACATCTCACCGCAAGGCTCAAAAAGTTTGGCCAGCCAAAGGTTGGCAGCAAGTTCACAGTTTAGGAATGCACCGAAAATTTTGCTGTTTTGACGGCCCTTTTGACAAATTTGTCTATTTTGACTGCGACACTCTGTTAATGGGTTCTCTAGATTACATCTATCAAAAACTTGATGAATTTGATTTGGTAGCCAACGATTTTCAATATAAGTCTGACCTCAATTATGTATTTGACTTATCATCCAAAAAAATCGCAGAAATTTTCAATCTGGACCGAGTGCAATCCCAAATTTTTTGTGCTGGTTGGTTTGCTTCAAAAAAAGGTATTTTAAATAGAAATAACTCAAATCAGCTTTTAGATAAATTGACTTCAGGAGAAGCAGAAATTTTGTCTTTGCGGGGAACTGACCAACCTTTATTTAACTATTTAGTCGCGCGCAGCGGCATCTCTTTTTATAACTTTGCTTATCATCAACCTGCTGGGGTAACGGGAAATCATTGGTCTTCTCAATTTGAGGTGATAGATTATGTTCTATACGATAAAGGGCGACGGTTGACTTATTTGCACTACATGAGCATTTCGGCTGCAAAGTTTACTCGATTGTGTGCTGGCGAAGATGTTGAGATTCCCTACCGAGACGTATTTCTGCACTACCGATATTTGCATTCCCCGGAAACACAGCCCAAACTCGCGCCTCCAAATTGGTTGGTTCGCTTGCAGAGAAATCTCAAAATTTGGGGAATTCAAAAAGTTAACAATGTTCAATTTAAGTTGAGGAATTTCTGGGATAGATAGCATCTAACTGTACACAGACTGAATCCACTCCCATTCGCGCCTTAAACCTTCTTCTAAAGCAACCTGGGGCTGATAACCTAAGATTTTCTGGGCTTTAGACACATCCGCGCTAGTGTGCCGCGCGTCTCCCCTCGCAGCTTCAGTAAAATCTATCCGAATAGGTCGATCGACAATTCTCTCTATTGTATCAATAACTTCTTTTAAAACTACCCGACTTCCCCCACCAATATTAAAAACTTCCCCCGCAGCTTCCGCAACCTCAGCCGCAGCTAAATTCGCCGCAACGCAATCGCTGATAAACGTAAAATCCCGCGTTTGCAATCCGTCGCCGAAAATAGAAATCGCCTCATCAAACAAAATCGACTTAAAAAACTTGTGAAAAGCCATATCGGGGCGCTGTCTCGGCCCGTAAACGGTAAAATAGCGCAGCGAAGTAGTCGGAAGACCAAAATTTTTGTAATAAAGCCCGCACAAACGTTCACCGGCTAATTTTGTAATTCCGTAGGGAGAAACCGGCTGCGGACAAGCATTTTCATTCGTGGGAAAAGATTCAGCATTGCCGTAAATAGAAGACGATGAGGCATAGACAAACTTTTGTAATCGGGGCGCATCTTTGGCCGCTTCTAACAATACTTGAGTGCTGTTAATATTGCGTTCGGTATAGCTGCGAAAACCGTCGCCCCAGCTAGCACGAACTCCTGCTTGCGCCGCCTGATGAAATATTACCTTAGCATCGGATAAAAGACCTCGCCAATTTAGAGACAAAATATCGCCTTCCACCAATTCAAAACCAGGATACTTTTCAAATCGTGCAATATTCTTGCGCTTGAGATCAGGATCGTAATAATCGTTGAACTCATCAACACCGATCACCGTCTCCCCTCGATTTAAAAGAGTTTCTACTAAGTTAGAACCAATAAACCCCGCCGCACCCGTAACAATTAAAATACTCATTCGATTTTATATTTTAGATTTTAGATTTAAAATTTTTACACAAATTATTGCATAAGTTGTCCTCTTTTTCTTTCTCTTCCTCTGCATTCTCTGCGTTCTCTGCGGTTAAAAAAGCATCAAATAGGATAATCATAGAGAACTATCAACCCCCTTCATTCTGATAAAAAGAGGTTGATAGTTAACTTTCATTGTTCAAAAGAATCTAAATCCAGCGCTTGGGAACCTCCGCGTTCTAACTCGATCAAAAGCTTACCTAGCTGAGTCCAAACTAGCCAGCCCGTCAGTACCGTCAGCGGCAAAGCTAGCGCATAACAAAGTAGTTTTGGAAAGGCAAAAATCTCCATCCCCGAAGCTAAAAATACACAAATTCCGCCAGCCATTCCCAGAAAAGGTATGACCAATTGCAGCCTTGGCAGGTTAGCCAAAGTGCGAGTAGAACGATTTTTAGACCACAGTTGTACGGATTGTTTGAGAGTTGCTTCAAATGCTAGGCCGGAAGCCATACCTGCTAGCAGTCCAGCCGACATTAAAAAATAGGGAGGTTCTGGAAAATAATACACGAATAATTCCTTAATTTGGATAATTGGAAGTTGGGAATGCGGAATGGGGAATGGGGAATGGGGAATGGGAACTTGGCAAGAGTAGAATTTTTTTTCTTCCTTCTTCCTTCTTCCTTCTTCCCTCTTCCTTGTTCCTTCTTCCTTCTAATTAAAATCGAGTTAGCGCGGCTGCTCCTGCTGTGGAAAAATCCGCCAAAGCGCCTAGAGCAACGTTGAATAGGCGACCTGGTTGCAAGTCTTCCTTGACTAAGTTCCACAGGCTGCGAACTTCTTCGGTGTGGATTCGATCGTCCTCAATCAAAGCTAACATTAGCTGGCGTCTCAAAAACGAGCCTTCCTCTGACAGCAAAAATTGCAAGCCTAGTTGTGCTGTGGGTAGCAAGTCGAAACTACGATCGGATCGGGCGATCGCGATCATCTCCTCCAACCTGTTCCACTGGAATTTGCCATCTTTGAATAATACCTCAATCAGACGCCGCCGCAGTGCCGGAGATTCTCCGTTCAACAAACGCCGCGCTACATAAGGATACGCCACCTCGACTATCTTGAAATCGGGATTCAGCGTCAGCGCCAAACCTTCTTCTGTCACCAGAGAGCGAATAATTAAGGCAAATTTCGCCGGCACCCGGAAAGGATAATCGTACATCAACTCCGAAAACTGGTCTGTAATCGTCTTGAAGTTAAAATCTGACACCTTTTCGCCGACGATATCGCCGAGCACAGATTCCAACGCCGGGACGATCGGCATAATATCTGTATCTGGAGTCAAAAAGCCAAGTTTGACAAAATCCTTGGCTAATTGTAAGTAATCTTTGTTGATCAAATGAACGACAGAATCAACCAAAGTTTCTTTAGTTGTTTCTTCCATCTGATCCATCATCCCAAAATCAATGTAAGCCATGCGGCCGTCCGCTAAGGCAAACAGATTTCCCGGATGGGGGTCAGCGTGAAAAAATCCGTGTTCCAGCAACTGCCGCAAACCGCTGCGGACTCCGACTTCAATTAAACTATCCGTATCCAAACCTGCGGCTTTAACACGTTCTATATCTGTCAGCTTGATGCCATCAATCCATTCGAGAGTCAGAACGCAATTTGAAGTATAACGCCAGTAAATACTCGGAACTTTTACTGTCGGGTCGTCGGCAAAATTGGTAGCAAATTTCTCGGCGTTGCGTCCTTCATTAATATAATCAATTTCCTCGAACAATTTGATACCGAATTCATCGACTATTAAACCAAGGTCGTGACCGAGATTCAGCGGCAGCAACGGGCCCAACAATCCAGCCGCCCAGCGCATTAAATAAAGGTCAAGGCTCAAGACTGGCAGCAAATTCGGTCGCTGAACCTTGACTGCTACTGCTTCCCCGGTGAGGAGGCGAGCTCGGTAGACTTGACCAAGACTTGCCGCGGCGACAGGTTCGGGAGAGATTTCGCTATAGGTTTCGCTAATTTTGCGATCGAGTTGCGCTTCAATAATCTCGAAAGCGCGCACGGAGTCAAACGGCGGCAATTGATCCTGAAGTTTGATCAATTCTTCGAGAAAGTCTTTGCGGATCAAATCCGGTCTGGTAGAAAGGGCTTGGCCGACTTTAATGAAAGTGGGGCCCAAGCGAGTGAGTATTTGTCGCAGGTGGGTGGCCCGTTCCGGCTGGTGTGCTGCGACTTCGTGCTGCCAACTGTCCCACAGCATCCCCAGCACAAAGCCCGCAAAGGACCAAATAACGGTAATTGCGCGCCAAATTGCTTTCCAAGGACGGTTGCGGTAATACTGAGCGATCGCTTGTGGATCGTAGCGTCTAGCCTGAGTGAATTGATACTGAGGCACTCGTTTATTTTCCTCTTATCTTCTGAAAATTACAGGTTAAATTGAGAATTGGGCATCGGCCATCGGGCATCGGGCATTAGGCATCAGGGATCGGGCATCGGGGATTGGAAGTCGAAAGTTCAAATATTATTTATTCTTCGTTCTTCGTTCTTCGTTCTTCGTTCTTCCCTCTTCCCTCTTCCTTCTTCCTTCTTCATCATTGACCGATCGCATTGCAAGGTTTAGGCGAGCGGAAAATGCACCCGTTCGAGGCGGATTGCTAGCCTAAATTTGTTTCTTTTCATTAAATATAGTACATAAAAGTACAAGTGATCGGTCAAAATACTTAACCGCTCTCCCTGACCGCTGCACATTCTCACAACACTGCAACCCTGCAATTCTTTTCTCCTCCTGCATTTCCCTCGCTGATGCCATCGCGCCAAAGCTACCGGATGCGATCGCCCTTTGCCAAGCAATCTTTCAGCCCATAAATCGTCCGCTCTTGTTGATCCCTCGACAGTTCCGGGAACATCGGCAAAGACAAGACTTCGCGGCAAACTTGCTCAGCCTTTGGCAACTGACCTGCTTGATAGCCCAAAGATTTGTAAACAGGTTGCAGGTGCAAAGGTAACGGATAGTAAACCATAGAACCGATGCCAGCTTCCTGCAACTGAGCCCGCATCCCATCTCGAAAATCGCCAGAGGGATTTTGCGCCTCTTCTGGACTTGTCAGCCGGATCGTGTATTGATTCCAAACTCCTTTTGCTTCCGGCAATTCTTTGGGGATGGCAACTCCGGGTACGCGGGAGAGAAATTCGCTGTAAAGTGCTGCTTTCTCCTGCCTCTGGGCGTTCCAACTGTCGAGATACCGCAATTTAATGCTGAGAATCGCCGCTTGCAGGGCATCTAAACGGCTGTTGTACCCGATTTCTTCGTAGAAATATCTAGAAGACTGTCCGTGTTCTTTGAGCACTCGCATCGAAGCTGCGAGGGCTGGATCATTTGTCGTCACCGCGCCACCGTCACCGCAAGCGCCTAAATTTTTGGTCGGATAAAAACTAAAGCAGCCGACATGGCCGATGCTGCCGACTTTTCGAGACTGCCACTGGGCCCCGACAGATTGGGCGCAATCTTCAATTACGGCTAAATTGTGCCGAGTCGCAATTTCCATCAACCCAGTCATGTCTACCGGTTGGCCGAAGATGTGGACGGGCATAATTGCCTTGGTTTTGTCGGTAATGGCCGCTTCGAGGAGCTCCACATCCAGATTAAAAGTCTCGCTGTCAATATCGACAAATACTGGAGTCGCACCGACGGCGCTAATTGTCTCAGCCGAAGCAAAAAAGGTAAAAGGAGTGGTAATCACTTCATCGCCGGGGCCAATTTTGAGAGCTCGCAAGGCCAAAATCAGGGCATCCGTGCCGGAGTTGCAGCCAACGCAGTCGGAAACGCCGATGTACTCGGCGAACTCTCGTTCAAAACTCTTCACGACTGGGCCACCTACGTAGCCACCAGAGGCCAGCACTTTTTGCACCGCAGTGGTTATCTCGTCGCCAATCTGGGCGTATTGGCGGGTTAAGTCGAGGGGGGGAACATTATTCACTCTTCACACCATAAATTTCAAGCATTATCAAAGCAAATTCTTGCAGCAAAACTGTTTCTCAGAAACCTTTATTGCAATATCTTATATTTGGACAGGCAAACAATCACATTATCGAAAGGGTAGGCCGGTGTTAATTCTGCTAGATTTTACAGATTTGGGTTGGGCTTTGGGGATGGTGGCGATCGCGATCGGGCTTTCGGCGTGGCAGGGATTGGGATTGGAGGGGGCGATCGCGATCGCCGCGGGGCGCACCCTGATCCAGCTAATCTTAGTCGGATACGTGCTCGCAGTCATATTTGACCCGGAGGGGAAAAATCCTTGGCTGGTTTTAGCAGTTTTAGCAATCATGTTGACAACAGCTAGCATGGTTGCCAGCAACCGCATCAGCAAAAAAATCAAGAATTTACTGCCCTTAGTTTGGGGTTCAATTTTGATAAGTACGGCCTTGACTCTCGCCTATACAAACTTGCTAATTTTGCAACCTGACCCTTGGTACGAACCGCAATACCTGATTCCCTTAGCGGGTATGATTTTGGGCAATGCCATGAACTCCGGGGCGATCGCCGGCGAAAGACTTGTCAGTACAGTTAATAGCAGCCAGTTAGAAATAGAAACCCATTTAAGTTTAGGTTCCACGCCGCAGCAAGCAGTAAAACAGTACCGCAAAGATGCGATCAAAGCTGGATTAATCCCGCTATTAAATACAATGACGGTGGTAGGAATCGTGACATTACCCGGAATGATGACAGGTCAAATGCTGAGTGGTGTCAGTCCTCTCGATGCAGCATCTTACCAGATTTTGATTATGTTTGTGTTAGCGCTGGCAACTGTAATCGCAACTCTGCTGTTGACTGAGGGATTGTCCCGGAAGTTTTTTAATCAAGATGCACAATTGATAAAATGGTAATTGGGAATTGGGCATTGGTAATATCATGTAGGTAGGAACTTACATTTGGCACTCTTTTTAATAACAGGCAAGATGCCTGTTCCACAAGACTTAAATTTTCTTGTGGAACAGGCATCTTGCGCGCCCTGGCCATCACTAAGGATAAATAGCCATGATTCCAACTCCAACTCAACCAGTAACTTTTGAAAAATTTGTCGAAGGGAAACCAGAAAACCGACGTTACGAACTGCACAACGGAGGGATTATTAAAATCGCTCAGCCACCTGGAAAACATGAAGAAATTATCGGTTTTTTAGCCTCGAAATTAACTCTTGAATTTGTCAGGCTAAACCTTCCGTACCTAATCCCAAAACAAGCATTAGTTAAGCCACCAAAACAAGAATCCGCTTATTTACCAGATATTTTGATATTAAATTGCCCAAATTTATTATCAGAACCTCTTTGGGAAAAATTCTCCACTGTGACTCAAGGCGCATCAATTCCGCTGGTTATTGAAGTAGTTAGCACGAATTGGCAAGATGACTACATCAAAAAAGTAGGGGAATACGAACTAATCGGGATTCCTGAATACTGGATTGTGGATTATAGTCATTTCAAATAAATGTGAGACAGAGGCAAGATCATGATAAAATCGATAAAAATAGTTAATTAGAAAAAAA
>NZ_JAUBQW010000085.1:0-28573 GCF_036701485.1 Microcoleus sp. Pol11C3
AGAGATTTTTGGGTGTTTTTACTCACTATTATCCCCTGAATTTGCGTATGTGCCAGTTGGGGTGCGGAATGTGGGTTGTAAGCTGGTTTAGGCGATCGCATATCCCGTATGTTGCCGAACATGATACGGATGAAACCCTAAAACAATCTTGTCTTTAGGCACTCCTAATTCTACAAGTTCTGCGGTAATTCCCGTTTCTATACCATCTTGTTGAATCCAAATTTTCCCGTCCGTCCCTAATTTCCACATGAACGATACACCCGTGAATTCTTTGAGGCCCTTGCCAACCTTCATGTATCAGTAAAAAATTGTTTTGTTCGCGGTCAACAATAACGCTGTTTTTTACTTGCCCGTATGGGTAAGGAATCTGGGCATAACTATCTAAGATGTTCTCAATAAATTGGCGATATTCATCTAGTCTATCCATGTGACAATTATCTCCTTTGATGAATCAAAAACAATTAATTTTAGTCTTTTTTTCGCAACAAAAGTTGCCCCAGTGGCTCAGAGAAAATATCTAGATAAACTTCTTCCCGAACAGCCAGATATATATTCCGTTCTGGTTCCGAAAGCTCTAGGATATCTTCGTAGACAATATACTGTCCCAAAGCTTCTTCTAAGTCATGAACGGGTGAAATACTCAAAATACTTTTTACTTCTACAGCAATTTTGTGACCTTGCTTTTCGGCAGCAAGTATTTTTTCTGCACCCAAATCGACGTAGAGGGAACGATCGCCAATTTCTAGGGTTAGCGGATCGTTTGTTATCGTCCAGCCGTCTTTTTATAGAGCTGTTCTGACCGTATTGTGGTAGATGTCTTTTGCTGGCATATTCTATTCTAAGCTGAACCATCAAATGTCACCCTAATTATAGAATAACACAAGACTTTTGAACACTGATAACTCATCAATTCAAACTACTTACTGCCGCGTGTATCGGTGCTTCACCCCAATCGGAAAATACTCCGCATCGCCCGTCTCCGTTAATGTCACCACAGGTAACTGATATTCTGGCGGCACATAATTAGCAAATTCGCTGTTTAGCCGCAGCAATTGCGCGAGAATTGAAGATGCGATCGCCTCCTGCATCTTCTCATCGCCCTCCACCCCCGCTGCTAATTCCACAACCACCGATAAAAACCGATTTTGATCGGCATTTTCCTTGACTTGCAGTACAAATTTTCCCGTCACCCATTCCCGAATGGTGGGAACTTCTAAACCTACGGTGACATTTTCCGGGTAAATGTTAGCACCGAAGTAGGAAACGGTAAAGTGCGTTAGCGAAGCCCTCGAAGAGGATCGCCCGAATACATAGACAAAGGGCAAGCAGCGAATTCCTCTGGGGAAATCGGAAACTTTCATAGCTGCTGCTTGCTGCAAACGTGCCACAGGGTTAAATCCCCATTCTGCCAAAAAATTGAGCATTGCTTCGTAACAAATTAAACCGCCGTTATCCGAGATGTGATAGCGTATTAGCGGGATGCCGTTGTCGCCAGAAAATAACAGCGTGCCGTCATTATTCACTTCAAAAAATCGGCTTTTCGGATCGTACTGTACCAGCGTTGGCAACCGCGACTCCCCGAATAAATTGCGTGCTGCTTCGGGATTGTTTGCTAAAAAGCGACGGATGCAAATACTCAGCGGTGTCTCGTTGCCCAAAACGCCCGCATCGGCAGTACCGTAAAGGCTCGCAGAGTTGTAATATAGATTGTCAGAATTAGTGCGATCGCTCACCAAACTCCGCCATTCTTCGCTAAACACTTCCCCCGCAAACACCATCTTAATTCGATATTTTTGCCACTCCACACCCCCAGCAATTCCGCTATCAATCACATCCTTGATAAATGGCGGATATCCCAACAAAACTACTTGCTCAAAATGCTCCCCAAGTTCCTGCACAACTCGGAATATTTCAGTCTTATTATTCCCAGGCGTCACAACTGTAACTGGATAGCCTTTACTCGCTAGATAGCGGCAGCAATTTGCCGTGTACATTCCGCCTACCCAAGTTCCCAAGGCAAAGCAAATCACAGCTAAAGTTGAGCGATTGTCGGCGTAAAAACTGTCGTGAAATATTTGTTCAAAACGAGCAGCAATTTGCAACTCGTCGCTGATAAAACGCGGCCAAAATGTCGGGTTTCCTGTCGAACCAGATGAAACAGCAATGAAATCGCACGTTTCTAATTTGCCCTGGTAGCACAACTGAGGTAGCGGGTGATAGCGTAAATAATTCTCTTTGGTAATTAGCGGCAATTTTTGGAAGTCTTCAAAGGTTTGAATTGAGGCGGGATTGATGTTAAGTGCAGCTAGGAAAGTCTGGTAAGCTGGTACTGTGGCCGCGACTTTTTGAAAAAGCGCGATCGCCCCGGATTCGGCAACTCGATTCTGCTGGTGTTGCAATCGTTCCTCAAGCGGCGCCCTCAAAAACTCTTCAAACGCCCCCATTGCTCGCTGACGCTGTTCTGGCTGCATTATTTGCTCCTTAAAATGGGTATTTGGCACCTCGATGCTCAAGATTCAATTAGTAGCGCTAACGCCCGATCGCACATTGGGCTGGACACTAAAAATTGGAACACATTTTGAGGTCGATCGAAAATATGGCGCAGTAGATAAACTTCCATAGCACGAAACCGAGGTTTTCACAATAACCACAGGGGATAGCCAAGCTGCCGATCGACTAATAAACACCGACACACTATGTCAAGATTAATTAGCGCGATCGCCCAAAACTCCCAGTCTCAGTCAAGCGTGAAAATCCGACGCAGCAAGTTCCAATGAACAATCCCATCTACCCCGGCATAACTCTCAACAACCACTACCGCATCGTCCGCGAATTGGGACACGGAGGCTTCGGACGCACCTACCTCGCTGAAGATGCCCACCGATTTAACGAACCCTGCGTTTTAAAAGAATTTGCGCCCCAAGTACATGGAAGTTACGCTTTACAAAAATCCGAGGAACTGTTCGAGCGGGAAGCAGGAGTCCTCTATAAGCTGCAACACAATCAAATCCCCCGCTTTCGCGAACTCTTCCGCGTCAGTATCAGCGATCGAGGCTACCTATTTCTCGTCCAAGACTACGTACCCGGTCAAACCTACCGCTTTCTGCTCGACGCCCGCAAGCGTCAGGGTTTGCGGTTCATAGAGGCAGAAATCAATCAACTGCTGCTCCAGATTTTGCCAGTCCTCGAATACATTCACTCTTTGGGAGTGCTTCACCGCGACATCTCCCCGGACAACCTCATTCTGCGGAGTTCTGACGGAATGCCGGTTCTGATCGACTTCGGCGGAGTAAAACAAGTCGCCGCCACCGTAGAGTCTCTGTTCGCTGAGGCTAACGGCACTCCCGCCCCCGCGACTCGCATCGGCAAGCTCGGCTATGCTCCCATCGAACAGATGCAGATGGGCATCGTCTATCCCCACAGCGATTTGTACGCTCTGGCGGCTACGGTTTTGGTGTTGCTGACTGGGAAGGAACCGCATCAGTTGCTCGACAGCCAAACGCTGAATTGGAACTGGCGGGCGGAATGTTCTCTGTCTCCGAATTTGTCCCTAGTGCTGGATAAAATGCTTGCTCAACAGCCGAGCCAGCGTTACTCCTCGGCTCGCGAGGTAATGCTCGCTCTCTCGGGCAATCCGCCTTTACAGCCACCTTTGCCACCAGCCCCGGATTTTGGGATCACGCAGCCACCGGATTTCTCGCCTATACCCGTGCCCGCTCCCACGCCAAAACTGCCGGGAACTCCGGTGCGAATTGCTGCTATTGGCAATCAGCAAAAAATGCCTGCTTGGAAAATGGTTTTGTTTGTGGTGGCTGTGCTATCAACTATGGGGGGAGTTGGCTGGTTTGCGGGCAATTCTTTGT
Source organism: Microcoleus sp. Pol11C3 (assembly GCF_036701485.1). Taxonomy (NCBI): domain Bacteria; kingdom Bacillati; phylum Cyanobacteriota; class Cyanophyceae; order Oscillatoriales; family Microcoleaceae; genus Microcoleus; species Microcoleus sp. Pol11C3. The sequence goes on from NZ_JAUBQW010000085.1 coordinate 3,864, forward strand.
TAAATCTGCAATCAAAAGTACAGAAAGTTCCCCAGCCTCCAAACCCGAAGCAGCAGCAAGAAGATGCTTTGCAAGATCGCTTTGTAAAGCTCAAAATTGACGATCGATTCTATAGCGGTTACGTCAACCTTGTGGACGAGACTTTCTATGCCAAATACCCGGAATTGGGCGGACGGCTGTTAAAAGAAGGCGATGATGATCGCCAATGGCGCGAAAGGTGGCAGAAAATCGGCGACGAGTTGCTCGACAAGCTGGAAAATCTCAGCAGCGACGCTAGAGCGCGGTTGGGCACTTACGACACTACTGATCTCGATCGCTGGAAAACAGAAGTTAACAAGCTGAATTTGAGCAGTCGGGCTTTGTACGATTTGGCTGATGCTAAGTTCTTTTATTGGTTTCCACAACAGCCGCGCGATCGCAATATCATTGGTTTGCCAATCGGACAAATTTGGCAAGCAATTACCGCTGACGCCCTCGAATCTTTGCAAGCTGGAGCAACTGTCGAAAGCGTTGAATTTGACCGCAGATCGAACAGCAAAAGCCTCACAGGCAATCTCAAACCCGGAGAAGGGAAAGCTTATATTGCCCGGTTCGCTCAAAATCAAACTTTGCGGGTGAATTTGCAAGCTCCGCCCAAATCTACTCTGCTGTCAATTTATTCTCCCGGGCGGACAAACAAAGCCCGGGCTTTGCTGCAAGATGCAGAGGGGCTTAGTTGGTCGGGATTGCTCGATGATTCTGGTTATTATGAATTCGTGGTAGTTTCTCAGGCATCCGAGCCGATCGCTTACGAGTTGAATCTGACGGCGGAATAACTGCTATTGACGCTCTCGATCCACTCAGGCAATAATAAGGTAATACCAATCAGATAAGTTGTCGGGTTCAAACAAAGAATATGCTGAGATTCGCGATCGTAGCTTTAGTGACTTTGGGATTAGTATTAGTGACTGCACTAGGCTTACATCCGGCCAATGCGACAGTCAGCACTCCCCAATTTTATGCTTGGAACTTTGCCTCTGTAGGCAGTAGCGAGCTGGTTTGTAAAAAGACCGTGGTACTTCCGCAAGACCAGATAATTCCGTCATCATCAATGCAGGCTGTCAGTATCACTTCTGCAATTGTAGATTCCAAGTTTTGCGCCAATTCCACTAAGCCTGTGAATTAAGGCCGTGGATAATTATGATTTCCGGTTAGAGAACCATAATTAAGTTGTCCATTAGTCGATTTGAGATTTTAGATTCAGTTCACCGATGAATATGGTAGATTGAACCTTAATCTAAAATTCTTATCTCTCCACGACTGTTGTCTGAAAGCAAGTATCCTTTTTTGGATGAATCAGGACGTAGCGTCCTGATTCATCCATTGAGAGAAAACTCTACTTGCCAGTACAAACACTGACTATAGCCTTTCTCAAAAAGGTGAGGTATGGATATTGACCTGGAACCCTGGATCGTACAGGGTTTTAGCGTACCTCATCTATCTGAGAAAGGCTATAATTATGAACAATTAATCGGACATCATATAAGTGATTGCCTGAGTAATTTCCGCCATCGGCGCACTGAAACTGTTAGCTGAAAAATTTTTTATGAGAAATATCGGTTATTTTGTAATAAAAGTTTATCAAACAAGTCTCGCGCCGCAGTTTTCTGCTCTTGAAAGATATCGAAATGTTCCCAATTTTGGCAGTTCTTTTATTGTGACTTAAGAACCGACGGCAAATATTCAGCCATTTGGCTAATCATTTATGGGCTAATTAGCTGAATTATTAATTTGCTAGTTTGAGTATGCTAGAGTTAGTCAGGTTCAGATATATAGTGCCATCTATTATCTAAGTATCATGCTCAAAATTTTGGTGATTGAAGACGACGAATTAATCCGGGAAACTCTTCTGCAACTCCTGGAATCTCACAGCTACCGGGTCATTGCTGCTGAAAACGGTCGAGCTGGGGTGCAGATGGCACTTTCGGAGATACCTGATTTAATTTTGTGCGATGTGCAGATGCCGGAACTCGACGGTTATGACGTGTTGCGGACTCTGCGGCAAAACTCGCTAGCTGCAACAATTCCATTTATTTTCCTCACGGCTCAAAGTGAGAAAACCGATTTTCGTCGGGGGATGGAATTGGGGGCAGACGATTACCTGACAAAGCCGTTTACCAAAGCTGAATTGCTGGGAGCCATTGCTTCTCGCGTCTTGAAACGGCAAACTATTACTCAACCGCTGACAGTCGCGCTTCACCAAGCAGAAGCCAGACTCAAAGATTTAGTTAACGACTCCACCAAGGTTACGACTCTCTCTCCTGAAAAGTTTGCTCTCGAAGCTTTGTTGCGCCACGCTTTGGCACAAGGTGAGTTTCAGGTATACTATCAGCCACAAGTGAATATTGCTACCGGCCAAGTTATCGGCGCTGAAGCTTTAGTGCGCTGGCAGAATCCCGATCGAGGTATAATTTCTCCCGCCGAATTTATTCCCTTAGCAGAAGAAACAGGTTTAATTATTCAGATTGGCGAGTGGGTACTGCTTTCAGCTTGCGCTCAAGCCGCTAGTTGGCTGGCGGCGGGGTTTTCGCCCTTTACAATATCAGTAAACTTGTCGGCCCGGCAGTTGTCTGACCCGGAACTCAAGGCGCGAATCGTCCAAATATTGGAAACTACAGGCTTGGAGCCTGCTAATTTAGAATTAGAAATGACCGAAAGCGCTTTGGTGGAAAATGCGACAGTAGCAGGCGCTACTTTAAACCAACTAAAAGCTCTAGGAATTCGGATTGCTATTGATGACTTCGGCACCGGTTACGCTACTTTAGGATATCTCAAGCAATTTGCTTTTGACAGTTTAAAGATCGATCGAATTTTCGTCCGTAATGCCAACGAAGATACTCAAAATGCTGCTATTACTACAGCAGTAATTTTACTGGGTCACAGTTTGAATATGACCGTAATTGCTGAGGGAGTGGAAACAGAAGCAGAACTAGATTTTTTAAAACAACATCAGTGCGATATCATGCAGGGGTATCTGTTCAGTCGCCCCGAACCAGCAGCGATAATTGAAAGTATGTTGGTTGCCGACCCGAGTTTGTTCGCGCCGCCCTCAGCCGCAGGGCCTGCTCGCGTTGTCCCTGTGTCCGAACCAGAAAAATCTAAAAACCTTTCAATGTCGGGTCTAGGATAGGAATAGTGTAAGTGTCACCAAGATTTCTGTTCTATAGGATTAAATTCTTTCTTTTACCTTCTATTTTCTGCATAAAAGTTGACGCTTCCTCATAAAAAGTTGTAGCTTTTGATGATATGCGAATCACAGAAGGATATTGTTCCCCATATTGCTCTACTGCTTCCCCTTTTAGGCGCTAGGCGCCCCTAATTGGACTATTTGAGAAAGTGTGGCGTCTTGAAATTGCGAGCCTTTATCAAGTTGCAGGAGGTACACTCATTTAAGTTCCTACTTTGGGACTGGCAGTTTCAAGAACTGTCCAACTGGAATTGGTGCAAGCCTGTCATGGAAAGAATATTAGTGGTTGACGACGAAGCAGACTGTCAAACAGTCTTAGCAATGTACCTGGAAAGTCAAGGATATCGGGTGGAATGCGCTAATTCAGGGGTTGAGGCGCTCTCGATTTTTGAAAATGCCCCCCCAGATTTAGTAATTTCAGATGTCATGATGCCGGAAATGGACGGGTTTGAGTTTTGTCGCCGTTTGCGAACTACCCGTTTGGGACAGTTAGTCCCCTTTATTTTTTTGTCGGGTCAAGGCGAGTTGGAGTCAAAAGTTGAAGGTCATTCGATCGGAGCTGACGATTATCTGGTAAAACCTTTTCAGTCTGAAGAAATCTTAGCTAAGGTAAAGGCGCAGCTAGAGCGCTCTCACCGCATTCACGCCGAGATTGTCCGACTGCTTCAAACTTCTAGCGGTAGGGCGGTGGAACCACAAGTTGTGGCAGTATTGCCAGCACCTGCACCTTTGCCTTTAACACCAGCCGAGGAAAGAGTTTTTTGGGAAGTGATCCAGGGTTATACTAACAAACAAATTAGCGATCGGCTGTTTATTAGCCCCCGGACTGTGCAAGCTCATTTAGGTAGCATTTTCAGTAAATTACAACTAGAAAATCGGGCCCAGCTTGTGAGATTTGCCCTAGAAAACGGATACAAACCACCGCACACTTAGCTCAGCTCTGATATCATGTCCGGCAAATTACTTACGATTTGTCCCAAGAGAACGGAACCAAATGAAGTGAAGCAATCCCAGGAGCTTAAGATTGCTTATCTCTGCTGTCGTAAACTTTGCTATGACTGGCATTTAGGCGGACATGATATAAAGCTAGGGCGCGCCAGCCAGTCAAAAACTCCCGTAGCTGCCAAATTAATCGCGGCTGACGCACTCAGCAGGCTGATTATTCCACATTCAAAACACAATAAGGAAAAGTAGTTATCACGCAAACTCCAGGCCCCAAATTCGTACCCCGAAAGTTGGCACGTTCCAAATCACCCTGCCGCACGTTATTAGCCGCATCGATATTTGTACCGCTCAATAGAGCATTAGGAAGCCTAGTATTTGACAAAATAGCATTCTGCAAATTACTATCGCGCACATCCGCCGAAGACATATTCGCTCCGCTTAAATTCGCACGATTCAAATTAACTCTAAACAGCAGCGCTCGCCTCAAATCGGCATTCGACAAATTAGCTTGCAACAGATAAGCTTCGCCCAGATTCGCATTAAAAAGTTTAGCACCGCGCAAATCAGCACTCGTCAGATTCGCTCGCCCCAAAAAAGCATTAGACAAATCCGCATTTCGCAGATTAGCACCATTCAATTCAGCACCGTACATCTCGGCATTAACTAAGTTAGCATTTGCCAAATTAGCATCACTTAAATCCGCTTCTAACAAATTAGCTTCATAGAGATTTGCTCCGCTTAAATCCGCTCCTCTTAAATTAGCTCTGTACAAGCTAGCCTTGAACAAATCAGCATTTCTCAAGTCACAGCCCTCGCACTCTTTAGTTTCCAGCAATTGCCTAACATGATCTGGATTTTGAGCTTTAACGGGAGCTGCCAGCCCAAACAAAGCTAAACTTGCCGTTACAGTTGCCAAGAGTTTAAGTTTCACAAACAAACCTCACTGCTACTTCAAACAAATTATACTAGCAAACTATAGACTTTAAACCGATATCCTTCTCTCTTTTCTCTTGTTATGCGTTATCTGCGCCCTCTGCGGTAAATCTTCAAAAAAATGATTCGCAGCCAAAGATATAGACCTGCTTCCAGCAAGGCGGGCTTTACCCGCCCTACTTAACTTAATTAAGCTTCATCTAAAGCAGCAACACCAGGCAATTCTTTACCTTCGAGCAGTTCCAAACTAGCACCGCCACCAGTAGAAATGTGGCTCATTTGTTCGCCTAAATTCAACTGTTCAACAGCCGCCACCGAGTCACCACCACCGATAATTGTGGTAGTACCAGTTTTAGTAAGTCCAGCCAAAGAATGAGCAATACCTTCAGTTCCAGCAGCAAACTTCTCCATCTCAAACACGCCCATCGGCCCGTTCCAGATTACAGTTTTGCAATCTGCCAAAGCATCTTGGAAAGTTTTTACTGAATCAGGGCCGATATCCAAACCCATCCAACCTTCCGGGATGCTTTCTACAGGAACAGTTTGAGTATTCGCATCAGCAGCAAACTTGTCAGCAACTACCACATCAGTAGGTAACAAAAAAGTAACTCCCCGTTCCTTCGCCTTAGCTTCCAAAGACTTAGCCAGTTCCAGCTTGTCCTCTTCCACCAAAGACTTGCCCACGTTCAAGCCGCGAGCTTTGTAGAACGTGAAAACCATGCCACCGCCCAACAGCAGTTTGTCGCACTTTTCCAACAGTTTTTCAATGACTCCAATTTTGCTGGAAACCTTAGAACCGCCGATTATAGCAGCTAAAGGACGCTGAGGATTGTCGATCGCACTGCCGAGATATTGCAGTTCCTTCTCCATCAAAAATCCAGCCACAGAAGGACTCAGATACTTAGTAACACCCTCAGTAGAAGCGTGAGCCCGGTGAGCCGTACCAAAAGCATCATTGACATACAAATCGGCCACAGAAGCTAACTTCTTAGCAAATTCGGGGTCGTTTGCCTCCTCCTCTGGGTAGAAGCGGACATTTTCCAGCAACAGCACATCGCCATCTTGCATCGCGGCGACTGTAGCAGCGACTTCATCACCGATGCAGTCGTCAGTCTTTTTGACCTCTTTGCCCAACAATTCCGACAGGCGTTTCGCAACCGGCGTCAAGCGCAACTTCTCCGTCACACCCTTGGGACGCCCGAAGTGGCTGCACAAAATCACCTTAGCGCCCTTGGACGCTAAATCTTGAATTGTCGGCAGAGCCGCCCGGATGCGAGTATCATCGGTGATATTGCCGTTGTCGAGCGGCACGTTAAAGTCCGCCCGCACCAATACCCGTTTGCCCGATAAGTCCGATGCCGATAAATTTGCTACAGTTTTTTTTGTCACAGGATTAACCTCCTAATATTTGTGTTTTTGTCTAATTCCGTTGAAATGGCGGCACTCGTCACTTGCACTTGGGGCCTCGGACGCATTTAACCGCGCCCGTACAAAAAACGGAAGATGAAACAAACGGCACTGATTGGCTCAACGTAAACATTTTATCGGAGTCCGTGTCCGGGAAATGCGCACTATGTTCAAGACTGTCTTATTTCCTGTAGATCAAAGCCGAGAAGCCCGCGAAGCGGCGGAAAAGGTTGTCAATATTGTGAAAACCTACGGCTCTCGTTTAGTTATTCTTTCGGTAGTCGAGCCCCCAGCCGAGGAGGCCGACGCCCCCGCACGAGAGGTGATGACTTCCCCCGAAGCAGTCGCCAAACTTCTTTCTGAGGCCCAATCGATGTTTTCCCAGCAGGGAATTGAAGCTGAAATCATCGAACGGGAAGGCAAACCTGCTTTCACGATTTGTGATGTGGCTGACGAAATTGGGGCTGATTTGATTGTGATGGGCTGTCGGGGGATGGGTTTAACCGATGATGGGGCGTCTGACAGCGTTACCAATCGGGTGATCAATCTGTCTCCTTGTGCAGTTTTGATTGTGCCTTAGTCAGTTGACAGTTGACTGTTGACTGTTGATGGTTGGCAGTTGACTGTTGTAATTCAAGAACTAACAACTAACAACTAACCAATAACAACAGTTAACAGTCAACTAACCAATAACAACTAACCAATAACAATAGTCAACAGTTAACAGTTAACAGTTAACAGTCAACAGTCAACAGTCAACAGTCAACAGTCAACTAACTAATGAAAATTCACTGGTATCCCGGTCACATTGCCAAAGCTGAACGGGCATTAAAAGAACAGCTAAAGCGGGTAGATGTGGTGCTCGAAGTCCGAGATGCCCGCATTCCATTGGCTACTTATCACCCCCAAATGCCGAGCTGGGTGGGCGGCAAGCCGCGAGTATTGGTCATCAACCGCATGGATATGATTACGCCTCGATCGCGCGAGGCGTGGGAAACATGGTTTGAGGCCCAGGGGGAAACTGCGTATTTTACTAATGCCGAGCACGGTCATGGAGTAGACGCTGTGGCGGATGCGGTGCAGAATGCTGGGGTGCAGCTAAATCAAAGAAGGTTCGATCGAGGTATGCTGCCCCGTCCAGTCCGCGCAGTGGTAATGGGATTTCCCAATGTGGGAAAATCTGCTTTAATTAATCGGCTGTTAGGGCGGAGAGTGGTAGATAGTGCTCGCAGAGCTGGAGTAACTCGATCGCTCCGATGGATTCGCATTTCGGACGAAATTGAATTATTAGACGCCCCCGGAGTGATCCCAACCCGAATTAACAATCAAGAAAATGCCATAAAATTAGCTATTTGCGAAGATATTGGTGAAGCAGCTTACGACAATCAGGTAGTAGCAGCAGCGATGGTAGATTTGCTCCAAGGGCTGGAGGCGGCTGATGACACGTTGATATCACTATCGGGTTTCAAATCCCGCTATAAATTAGATGCAGCCTCTAATAATGGTGAAGATTATTTGCACGAGGTAGCAAAAGATAGGTATAAAGGAGATGTCGAACGAACGGCGCGGCAGATGTTAAACGATTTTAGAACTGGTGTTTTGGGTCAACTTACTTTGGAGTTGCCGCCGGCTTGATCAGATTCGTACCCTACAACTAATCAGAAATGGTATTCAATAGAGAGTTGCTGAGGCCCAGAATGTGAACTTCGTCTCCTATGTGTAATATTTTTTCTGCTGCGTGAGGTGCGACTCGCGTGTTAACTATCAGCCGACTAAAGTGATTTAAATGCCCTTTGTTTACCAGGTCAGGCATGATTTCCTTCTGCTTGGCTGTTAGTATATTTTTAAAACTTGGATCGCTTGCTTTCGTCCCATAATTTCGCGTAGATAGGATACATGGCTGACCGGGATTAATAGCTTCAAATGTTACTGTTCCTATTTTAAACCTCACAATTTCATCGGCTTGTGGGATAAGTTGGTCTTCCCAAAAAGCCGGGACATCTCCTATTTCAATATTAGCTCGCAAGCGATGGCGCATCTCGTTAACGCAAACTCTCGGAAACCAAGATGCAACTTCGGCAATTGTTTCGGTACTGATAATGCTTGGCCCTGGTGCAGCGGTATTGTCGGGAAAACCTGTCAGCAAGTTTTCAATTAACTTGACGGGGAAACCGAAGTAGTTGCTCAACCAAGATTCTATTGCCAAGCGTTCTCTATCTACATGAAAAAAAAATTCTTGTTCGGTGTCTTGTATTTTCAGGCCGGCAATTCTCTTTTTTATGTCAAAGGATAAGCGTAGAAAACTGACTCCACTGTTGCGCTTAGTGTTAACAAATTCTCCTGCTGCATCGCAGATTGCAAAAGAGCGATCGCCTTCTAGAGCTCCGCTGGCTAGAATAGTGGCTTGACTGACTGCTATGCCGTCAAGGGACTTGACCGGATAAATATGAATGCTGGCGACGTAGGACATTTCGAGCCATTGATAAATAATTGTCGTTTTAGATACATTCTAGCATCCCCTGCCGGCAGAAGGATGACCGCAGTTGACTTTACTAAATAAAATATGAATGAAATAAAAATGAGTCACTTTTTTGAAGTTTACATTGTGCCGGAGCACCTTGTACATAAAAATCAAAGAAGTCTGACTGAGCTTGTGGTAGATATTATGGTATAAAATAGAAAAAATTGAACCGAGTTATAAGCAATGAATGAAAGCGGAAAAAAAGGCCTGATTTCGCGACGCAATATAATGTTGAAGGCTGGTGCAGGGATGCTTGCGGCAAGCTTGGCACCTGCGTTTTTACAAGCCGAAGCAGCAAAGGCAGAGGCAATCTCTGACATTACTCCTAGCAGTGCTCTTAAGAAATTGATGGAGGGAAATCAACGCTACATTGAGCAAAAACGGACATTTCCCGACCAAGCTCGATCGCGAATTGTAGAAGTAGCACAGGGTCAACATCCGTTTGCAACCATATTGGCTTGTTCTGATTCGCGCGTTGCTCCGGAAATTATTTTCGACCAAGGATTAGGGGATTTATTTGATATCCGAATAGCGGGAAATTTTCTCGACGATGTGGTTCTCGGAAATATAGAATATGCCACCTTAGAACTAGGGGTACCGCTATTAGTAATTCTGGGTCACGAACGCTGCGGTGCTGTCAAAGCAGCTTTAGATGGTAAAGCTCTTCCAGGACACCTGAGCACTTTGGTGGCGGCGATTAAACCGGCAGTTGATACCACAAAAAATCTAAGTGGCGATGCCTGGGATAACGCAGTCACAGCTAATGTGAAAATCAATGTAAATAAGTTACAATCTTCGTCGCCTATTTTAGCTGAAGCAGTCAAGGCGGGTAAGCTTAAAGTTGTTGGGGGCCGCTACGATTTGGATAGCGGCAAAGTAGAGATAATTGCTTGATTTTGCTGGTAATTTTCAGAATTTTTAGGGTAGTGCCTTTCTTTGGCTACCCCTTGGGGAGCGAGGGGAAACCATCGGGGATTGCCCCTACAAATTTTATGTGGTAACGAGAAAGTAGATATGCAAGTTTAGATTAAACCCATTTCTTGCAGTCCTCGGCGCAGGCGTTCTGCCTCAAAAGGGCGGCGCTGTTCGTGAAGGGCGATCGCTCTTTTGAATTCTGCTAAACTCTCGGGCATTTTGCCAATTTTTAGCAAGGCTACTGCCAAATTTTGATGAGCTTCGGCGTGTTCGGGATCGATTTTTATCGCTTGTCGGTAATAGGCGATCGCATCTGCTAAATTTCCGGCTGCCTTCAGCGTCAGTCCCAAATTGTAGTGACCTACTGCAAAATTGGGGTCAATTTTTAAAGCTGCTTTGTAAGCTTTTTCAGCAGATTTTAAATCTCCTTCATCTTTGAGCAAATTGCCCAAATTATTGTAAGCACCCAACTTGAGCGCCGGGATCACATTGGTATTAATTGCCGCTTGATAGTGTTCTTTTGCTTTGGCAAACTGCTGCTGCTGGCGATAAGCAATTCCCAAATGATAGTTGAGTTCGTAAACAATAGAATCATCAATAGCCGCCGCAGTCAAGCCTTTGGTTAATAAATTAATTCCCCGCCCGATTTGCCCGCTTTCTACATACAGCGCACCTAATTTGCTACAAGCATAAGCATCGTTTGGATAATAAGCGATATAGCGTTCCATTGCTGCTTGAGCTTTTTGGAATTTACCTTTTGCGGCGATCGCATCTTTTTGATAACCAGAGTGCCAAATCGCCACATCGGGGAGAGAAGCTATTTTCCATGTTTGTTCCCTATGCAGAATCTCAGCCACGCTGTCGTCTACCATTGCGTGGTAAGGCCGAGAAAAGCGGATGTCGGGGCGATTGCGAAACAAGCGCGACACTAGGGAATAGGGAGATTGAGAGGCACCGATTTCTTGGCGGATGAGATTGATTAGCAGCAGCCGATCGCTCCCAATTGCCTGCTTAATTTGAGGTAGAATCTCCGGTACCAAAACCTCATCGGCATCCAACACCAAAATCCAGTCGCCCTGGGCGTGCTTCAGACACTCATTGCGCGCCGCTGCGAAGTCGTCGCACCATTCAAAGTCATAAACCCTGGCCCCGGATTCTCGGGCAATTTCACGGGTGCGATCGCCCGATCCCGTATCCACCACCACTATTTCGTCCACAACACCCTTAACGCTGTCCAAAGTCCGCGACAGTGTTGCCTCTTCATTCTTCACAATCATGCACAGAGTCAGATCCATCGGGCGCAAACTTTCCTAATTTCACAGAAATATTGTAATTTTTTTAACCACCAAAACACAAAAAGTCCCAGAAAAGATTCTCCTATTTCCCTTTTGCCTTGAGCATAAGTACCTTTCTTCCCTAAAAAAAGTGGGTTGGTTAACTCTTTTGAGATATTACAAAGCCTCAAACTCCGATGATTCATGAGAAATCCTACCACTTTCAGTTCATCCTTGCGGTAGAGGTAAGAGCGGGATAGGGGTTGTTATTCTTAGAACATAAGACAAGGCACAAGAAAAGTTTAAAAATTCAGGAGAAAGAGAAATGGGAATTATTGCTTGGATCGTTTTAGGACTGATTGCCGGTGCGATCGCCAAAGCCATTTATCCGGGAAGTCAAGGCGGTGGCTTTCTGGCAACAACAGGTTTAGGAATTTTGGGCGCGCTAGTGGGAGGTTATCTAGGTCAAGTCTTACTGGGGACGAGCGGGGGAGCATCCTTCGGAGCATTGACTCTACCCAGCATAGCTTTTGCAGTTGTAGGTGCGATCGTTCTACTTTTCATCTGGGGATTGTTAACTCAGCGTGCAGCATAATAAATATTGCCAATTCCCAGTCGATCGACTTTTAGGGTATTCATAAACCCGGTTTCTTCAAGAAACCGGGTTTTTCAGTTGTTGGTAGGATGTGTCAGCCTACTTTTACCAAATCCGCGTTAAAAACCCCGATCAGACTCAGCGCTTGCAACGGTTCAAGAGCAAAACTTTCGTCCGCACAGAGAGGGACTGAAGAATAAAGGGGTAAAAATCCCGGACTTGGTATTAATTAATCAATCCGCAAATTGAAAGGCAAGCGAACATAAACCCCCTGTGGGTCGTTCATCGACTTGATCACAGCCAATTCATCTTGCATTTTCTTAAATTCTGCCGTTAGCGGGTCGAGTTTGGCGGCTGGTTTCAAAACGTGAACGCCTGAAATTCTTTCCAAAATTCGCTCCTCCAAACTGCGGCGTTTTGGATATTCTTCCAACTTCCAATCGTCCCCGAGTTTAGCTTGCTTCGCCGCCTCTCTGACAGCATCTTCCAGCCCGCCAATTTCATCGACTAAACCCAACTGTTTCGCGGCCGTACCAGACCACACCCTGCCTTGAGCAATTTCTTGTACCTTGTTTTTCGGCAGTTTGCGGGAGTCGGCGACTTTAGTAATAAATCGATCGTAAATGCGATCGACTACCCTCTGAATATTCGCCAATTCTTGAGGATTTTTCGGACGGGAAACCGTGTTAGTATCCGCAAAGCGGGCGGTTTTCACCACGTCCCAAGTTATGCCGTTGTTAGCAGCCAACTTTTCGGCGTTGAAAAGCATTCCAAAAACGCCGATCGAACCGGTAATCGTATTGGGTTCGGCAAAAATGCGGCTGGAACCCATCGAAATCCAATAGCCGCCGGATGCTGCTAAATTGCCCATCGAAACGATAACTGGTTTCTTTTTGCCCGTCAGCATAACTTCGCGCCCAATGACTTCGGCCGCCGTCGCGCTACCTCCAGGACTGTTGACGCGCAAAACCACTGCTTTTACGTCGTCATCTTCTCGGATTTTCCGCATTTCTGTAGCGATGCGATCGCCTCCTACTTGAGTCGGGCCCCCTTCGCCGTCTACAATCTCTCCCTCGGCGTAAAGTATAGCAATTTGGTTTTTCTTGTTAGCGCGAGTTGAGTTTTTATCCTGAGCAACTCTGGCGTAGTTTTTCAAACTAATTTGCTTGAAAGATTTGTTTTCGCCATCGGTTCCTGTGAGTTTTTTAAGTTCTGTCGATATTTCGTCAAAGTAAACAACTTTATCAACTAATTTGCTTTTGAGAGCTTCGTCAGCCATCAAAGTTCCGCCATTATCTGCAAGTGCTTGCAGTTGCGGAACAGTCACTTTGCGGCTCGGGGCGATAGTTTTCAGGTATTCTCCCCACATATCTCCGAGCAACTTTTGAGTTTGCTGGCGATTTTCGGGACTCATTTTTTTGAGCAAAAACGGCTCAACGGCTGACTTGTATTTGCCGACGCGAGTCACTTGCACTCCGACGCCGTATTTCTCCAAAGCACCAGTGAAAAACATTGCCTGACTGCTAAAACCGTTGATTTCCAAAGCGCCGTAAGGATTGACGGCAATTGTATTAGCAACGGAACCGAGGTAATAATCTCGCTCGTTCCAGTCCATCTGGTAAGCAAAAATGGGTTTTTTGGCATCTCGGAAACGCTGCAATGCCGATCGAACTTCTTTGAGATTGGCAAACCCGCTGCTGCTCGAATCCGAGCTACCTTCGAGATAGATGCCAACTATTTTCGGGTCTTTTTTAGCAGATTCGATCGCGTCCAAAACAGTCCGCAGCGTCACTGCATCGCCGGAATCTTCCGAAAGCACTTCTTCAATCGCCGCGCTAGTGCTACGGATCGGTTTGCTGTCGGTGATATTTAAAGAAAGGTCTAATACCAATACAGACTTATCTTTAACTTGCGGGCCTGAATCTTTAGACGACGATGCCGCCATAGCAATTAGCAGTACCAGTCCTCCCAATCCGATGCTGCCCAGCAGCAACAGTCCTAGGAAGGTTCCCAGTAAACTTGCACAGGTATATTTTAGGAAATCTTTCATTTAGATAATTAGTTGAGTTGACAGTTGACAGTTGACAGTTGACAGTTGACAGTTGACAGTTGACAGCTTGTCAGCCAGCGAATTGTCCGAAGAGCTTAGCCGAAGCAAGTCGAAGGGTTGACAGTTGTCAGTTGTCATAAGAGCTTTTGCCTAAATCTTTGATTAATAGGTCAACCGCAGATGCTAGGCAGATAAACACAGATAAACGCATATAATTTCAAGACAATAAATTGTCTGAACTTTATTGACTAATGGCAACAGTCAACTGTCAACTGTCAACTGACTGCTGACTCACTTTTATCTTAACCTTTCCAAAACCCCAGAATGTTTTAACTCATCCAAGTTAGCGCAGCCCGTACAGAACATCACGGTGGCGATTTCTGCAATTAAAGCCTCAGCTAGGAGGGCTGCGGCTGATTCTGATTCCGCTGCAGCTTGCAGAAACGGCCGCGCCAGTCCCGCAATATCCGCGCCAAGAGCAATAGCCTTCGCTGCATCCAACCCATTCTGCAATCCTCCAGAGGCAATCAGGGGAACATCCGGCGCTACGGCGCGGGTGCTGACAATGCACTCGGCTGTTGGTATTCCCCAGTCGGCAAAGGTTGCGCCTAACCTGCGCTGCTTGCTATCTTTAGCTCGCTCTCCTTCTATTTTCGCCCAAGAAGTGCCTCCGGCCCCGGCAATATCGATCGCACTTACTCCAGCGGCGAGCAATTTCTGTGCCATCTTTCCTGAAATACCGTTGCCGACTTCTTTAGCAATAACTGGTACTGGTAATTTAGCGCACAATTTTGCAATTTTATCTAGCAGTCCTTTAAAGTTAGTATCGCCTTCGGTTTGAACGCACTCTTGCAGCGGATTGAGGTGCAAAATTAGGGCATCGGCTTCCAGAATATCAACAATTTTTTGGCATTCTTCCAAACCGTAATTGTAGTTTAATTGAACGGCTCCGATATTGGCAAACAGCAGAATATCTGGAGCGCGACGACGGACGGCAAATGTAGGAGCTAGTTGAGGATTTTCTACGATAATTCGCTGGGAACCGACTCCCATTGCTAGTTTGTATTCTTGAGCGACATCGGCGAGGCGATAATTGATTGTCTGGGCTAATTCTGTGCCACCGGTCATCGAGGAAATGAGCAGGGGAACGGCTATTTTTTTGCCTAGAAATGTGGAGGTTAAATCAATTTCAGTGCGATCGAGTTCTGGCAAACAGCAGTGCTCAAAACGGTAGCGTTCTAGGCCGCTGGTAGTTTCGCGAAATTGTACGTCTTCTTCGAGGCAAATCCGCAGGTGGTCTGCTTTGCGAGTTTCGGTTTGCGAGGGGGAGGTTAGCGGCAAGTTCACAGTGGCTATTTGGGGAAAGAGTTTTGAGTTGGGAATATAGAAATTTTATTTCATTTTTGAGATTTTTTTTATGAACCGCAGAGAGCGCAGAGGGCGCAGAGGAGAAGAAAAGAGAGATATTCGCAAATCCTGTAAGGGTTGCTGTATTATCCAGGAACAGTCAGTGGCATTCCGTTATCTGAAGGTTTTAATTTTAGTAAAAAAGGAACTGCTTTTTGCACCCATGCTTTGACTGACGGGTAACTTGTGGCATCTTCTCCGAAACAAATTTCTAACATATCTGTATGAATTATCCCCGGATTCAAAGGAACTGCTGCCATACCTGCGGGCAATTCTTGGGCGAGCGATCGGGTAAGTCCTTCTATTGCCCACTTGGAAGCGCAATAGGGCGCGACTTCCGGCGAAGTTGACCTTCCCCAACCTGAACTCAAGTTGACAATTATGCCGCTTTTTCGAGCAATCATTGCCGGGACAAAGTGGCGAATTACATTAGCCGTACCTTTAATGTTAACATCAATTACCTGGGAAAATTCTTCGTTGCTGACCTTCCAAAGAGGCGCGAGATAATTAGTTAGACCTGCATTGTTAATGAGCAAATCTGGCGGAGCATTTTTCGCCAGAATTTCTGTTGCCCAAGCTTTTACTCGATCGTCGTTGGTGACATCCAAACAAGTAAAATGGTGGGGCGCACTATATTTTTGTCGGAGTTTTTCCACCGCTTCGGAAGAACGGGCGCATCCCACAACTGTATGTCCCAATTCAATAAACTTTTCGGTCATGGCAAGACCAAGACCGCGACTGACTCCGGTAATTACAATTAATTTTGTCATAGATTTGGTGAATTTTGACCTTAAGTAATACAATACATATTGACTGGTGAATTGACAATCGATCGCAGGAGAAAGCATGAAAGTAAAAGCAGCAGTTGCTCGCAGTGCTGGCAAACCTTTGAGTATTGAAACGGTGGATCTGGATGGGCCGCGGGCTGGAGAGGTGCTGGTGGAAATTAAAGCCACGGGTGTTTGTCACACTGACGCTTACACTCTTTCCGGTGCCGATCCTGAAGGCTTGTTTCCTGCTATCTTAGGCCACGAGGGAGCCGGGATTGTCGCAGAAGTTGGGCCGGGAGTCACGAGTGTCAAAGTGGGCGATCGAGTAATTCCTCTCTACATTCCCGAATGCCGCAACTGCGAATATTGTTTGAGCCGCAAAACAAATCTCTGTCAAGCAATTCGCCTGACTCAAGGCCAGGGAGTGATGCCCGACGGCACGAGCAGGTTTTCCATAGACGGGCAGAAACTTTACCATTACATGGGAACTTCTACCTTCGCTAATTATACAGTATTGCCGGAAATTGCGGTAGCAAAAATTCGCGAAGATGCTCCTTTTGATAAAGTTTGTTTAATCGGCTGCGGCGTCACAACTGGCATCGGCGCTGTCATAAATACTGCGAAAGTAGAGCCGGGTTCTAATGTGGTAGTTTTCGGTTTGGGCGGCGTGGGTTTGAATGTAATTCAAGCGGCTCGCATGGTGGGAGCTAACATGATTGTCGGCGTAGACTTGAATCCCGATAAGCGAGAGATGGCGGAAAAATTCGGCATGACTCACTTTGTCAATCCCCGCGAAGTGGAAGGCGATTTAGTGCCTTATTTGGTAGATTTAACCAAAGGCGGAGCTGATTACAGTTTTGAATGTATCGGCAACATTAATGTGATGCGCCAAGCTTTGGAATGCTGCCACAAAGGTTGGGGCGTAAGCGTAATTGTCGGGGTAGCGGGAGCCGGTCAAGAAATTAGCACCCGCCCGTTTCAGCTAGTAACTGGTAGGGTTTGGAAAGGCACGGCTTTTGGCGGCGCGAAAGGCAGAACTGATGTCCCTAAGATTGTTGATTGGTACATGGACGGTAAAATTGATATTGACAGTCTGGTAACTCAGGTAATGCCGATCGACAAAATTAATGAAGCCTTTGATTTGATGCACAAAGGTCAATCAATTCGCACAGTGTTGACATTTTGAGTTTTTGAAGGAAGATGTTCGGCAAAGGATTTTGTAACGGATGTAACTGAGATGTTGCAGCATTCTCAAGAACAGGCAAGATGCCTGTTCCACAAACAGTGAGTTTTATTGTGGGGTGGGCATCCTGCCCGCCCGTCCTTCAAAGACTTATTGATAATGGTGCAAGATGTGAGATGTAACGGATAGAAAAAAGCTTAATTCCCAATTCGCAATTCCCAATTATGCTCTCTGACTCCCTAAAGCTGCAAAAAGAATATAAGAGTTTCGGCGGAAAACTCGGATTTTATAGCCATCAATCCTCAACCTGCAACAGCGAGATAAAATTCGCTGTTTACCAGCCCCCGCCAGCTTTATCTCAACCCGTACCAGTTTTGTATTTTCTATCAGGTTTAACCTGCACCGAAGAGAACTTTATGGCAAAAGCGGGGGCGCAACAATTTGCGGCCAAATACGGGTTAATGTTGGTTGTGCCCGACACTAGCCCGCGCAATACTGGTATTCCTGGGGAAGATGACGATTGGGATTTAGGAAGTGGTGCGGGTTTTTATGTTGACGCGACAGCCGCACCTTGGAATGCTCACTATCAAATGTACAGTTATGTGGTTGATGAATTACCGAATTTAATCGCCGAAAATTTTCCAGCACTACCGGAAAAACAGGGGATTTTCGGTCATTCGATGGGCGGACATGGGGCTTTGATTTGTGCTTTGAAAAATGGATCTCGCTATCTTTCAGTTTCCGCTTTTGCGCCTATTTCCGCGCCAATGCGCTGCCCTTGGGGACAAAAAGCTTTTGCAAACTACCTCGGTGGCGACAAAGAGATTTGGAGGGCTTGGGATGCTAGCGAATTGGTGCTTGAGGTGCGATACAACCGTCCGATACTGATTGACTGCGGCACTGCGGATTCGTTTCTTGCTGACGGGCAATTGTTGCCGGAAGTGTTCGCCGAGGCTTGTGCAAAAGCGGGACAGCCGCTAACTTTAAGGATGCAGGAAGGTTACGATCACAGCTATTATTTGATCGCGAGTTTTATGGAAGATCACATTCGCCATCACGCGGCTGTTTTGTGTGGGTAGTTCCTAGCAAGAAGCAGGCAAGATGCCTGCTCCACAACAACTGGTTCTTAGGCTCTGCCTGGGAACCGATATCCAGAGGCTCTGCCTCGCATGGCTGCCATCAAATGTGGAGGCAGAGCCTCCTGATCTGCTTTACCAGGCTCTGCCTGGTAACGAGTGAACTCGCTTCTACGATCACAGGTATTTTCGGTTAGTTAAGATTAATCGGAAATACCCATTCTTTATAACTGCTGTCGCGATTTTCGATAATCTCCGTCAGTTTGTCCAAAATCTTTTCGGTGATGGGTCGGTTTTTGGGCAATTGATAGTTTTCTACTCGGTTAATTGGCGTAATCTTCGCGGCGGTTCCACAGAGGAAAATCTCGTCTGCAATCAACAATTCTGATTTGTCAACTGGTCTTTCTATGACTTCTATTCCTAAGTCTCTGGCGATAGTTATAACGCTGTCTCTGGTAATTCCTTCGAGAATATCTTGCTCGAAACCGGGAGTAACTAATTTACCGTTTCTGGCGACAAATATGTTCATTCCTGAAGCTTCGCTGACTTTTCCCTGAGTGTTCATCATAATTGCTTCGTCGAAGCCGGATTCTACTGCTTCTGTTTTGGCTAAAGCTGAGGTGATGTAGGCGCCGCTAATTTTACCTCTTAAGGGCAAACTGCGGTCTTCTTGGCGGTACCAAGAGCTAATTCTACAGTTGACTCCTTCTTTGGGCAAATAGTCTGAAAGTTCTAATCCGTAGACAAAAAAGTCGGTTTCTACGTTGTGTAGTCTGGGGGCAATTCCTAAACTGGATGTGTAGATAAAAGGGCGGATATAAAATGATTTTGTGGGCTGGTTTTTCTGGACAAAATCAATAATTATTTGTTGGATTTTGCTGGCTGGCAAATCGCAGTGGAGGAAGCTGGCACTTTGACTTAATCTTTGACAGTGGCGGTCTAATCTAAATAGCAAGATTCGATCGGCATTTTGGGGGTCGGGAATTCCCCGCAACCCGCCTAAGACTCCGGTTCCGTAGTGCAGTGCGTGGGTGGCTATGGAAATTTTGGCGTCGGTAAAGGGGAGAAATTGGTTTTGAAAGTAGGCAATTGGTAGAAAACTATCCATGATTCAAGCTGGCGATGAGTTTTGCAGTCCGCTAGGAAAGCTGAATTTGGTTATATTACCATAAGTTATACCATTTGAGATTTGAGATTGAGCATGACTGATTTCATAAGGGTTTGAAGCTTGCCTACAGTTGGATTGTTTTTTGAGACTGGTATTATTCTTTTGTTGTGATATCGATGTATAAAAAAATTTCAAGAGCCGTCTGTTTGGTTGATAATTGTTTGGGTAAAGAGTGCGATCCTCTTCGAGGGCTTCGCTAACGACTACAAACAAAAATCAACCAAAAGGCAACAATGGCACGTAAATGTTTCATCATTGAAATGGGGATGGGTATAGACCAGCACGGGCAGGAACCGACTGTAGCCTGTGCAAGGGCTGTACGGAATGCGATCGCCCATAATGCTTTGCTGGGCGTCTGGGAAGTGGCGGGTTTGAGCGACCCCAATCAGATGATTGTTGAGGTTAAGGTGGCCGTTCCTTACCCGGAACAAGTGCGCGCCGAGGATGTGTTGGCGGTGCTGCCTTTCGGTAGCAAAACTCTGATTGTGGAGCAAGGAGGCATGATTGTCGCAGGAAGGGCGATCGCCTCTCTGAATGATAAAAATGATGAAATGCTAATCGCTGTGGCGGCTGTGACTGTTTTTGTGGACACTGAGGACTAATTAATTTGGTGTTGTTTGAATAAATCGCCCGCACTTGCTTGTTTCCGCGATCGGGCGATGGGAACGCCTCTGTGTTAAAAAATGATTAATGTAGACTAAGTTGTAGGGTGCCTCGGAGAGCTAGCAGGAAATACCTTAGAAAATCTGAGGCTCAGAGCCATCCTACAATACGTCTGTTGCACGCTAAAGTTTATTTGCGCTTACCTACTTAATTTTGAAGTTTTAATTGATGATAACTTTTAATTTCTCAGGCTACCTGGTATGTAAGCAATCCAGCAAAACCCTACTATTAATAACAGCCACGTCACTGTAATATTGCTGCCCAACAAGTTGCGGAGAAAATCTTCCCTTCTTCTCAAGAATTATAGCGTTTAAAATAATTTATTACTGTTCGCTATCGGAATACAAAAGGTAGAGTCCGATCGCATAAAACGCTATCGGACTCTACCTCATATTATGGCTGGCTGGTATCTGCCAACATTTGGTTAACCATTTTCAAGTGCGCCTGAAGGTTCGGCAACTTCTGGGTGGCCCAAGCCTTCAACTCGGGATCTTGTCCCTGTTGAGATTGAGCCTGAAACAAAGCAATAGCCTGATTGTGGCTCTCGATCATAGCCTGCTTGTAAGCCCTGTCAAAACTTGTACCGGAGAGTCCCGAAAGTCGCTCCATAAAAGCTGTGTTCTGGGTACTCATCTCGGTTGGCAATTCAACCTGCTTTTGCATTACTAACTGCATCAATTCTTGATTAGCCCGAGTGTGTTCATCCACCATTTCTTGCCCGTACTGTTTCACACCAGCACTAGAACCGCGCTGCACTGCCAATCTGCCAAGCTCCACTTCCAGCATACTAAGTTGACCTGCTTGCATGACAAAGGCTCTGTCTCTGCTGCTGAGAGAATTAGGCGAAGTTTCGCCACCTGCTGGACTGTTGGGAGAACGGCCGGGATTGTTGTTGCTGGGGGTATTTGGAGTGTTGGGAGAACCGCCGGGATTGTTGTTGTTCGGATCGGTAGCAGGAGAACGAGGAGAAGTACGATCCTGGGAAGCGTTATCAGCAAGCTCAAGAACCCCATCGCCCGACTGGTTGAAGCCGTTAGTCTGGCGGTTTAATTCTGCGAATCCCGGCACAGCTATCAAGGAACTAACGCCGGCAATTCCGGCAACTGTTACCAATTTTTTGAACAAACTTTTGCGATTGAGTGAAGTCATGAATTTCTAAGCCTCTAAGTTGTTTTCAAAAGTACGTCAAGAAGCTATCCCCTAGGGAATCGCCCGAAACTACCGATGGGAAGGTGTACTGCGTTTCCGAAACAAGTTGAGCAAACCAAACGCGCCCAAGGCACCCAGCCACCCCAAATTGTTGGGGCTATCGCGCCGAGCACTCAAAACTCCAGAATTAGTATCAGCCGGCGTCGATGTGGTACCGGTTGTACCGCTTGTACCCGTTGTGCCAGTGCCACTCGTACCGCTTGTACCCGTTGTGTCGGTGCCACTCGTACCGCTTGTACCCGTTGTACCCGTTGTACCCGTGCCGCTTGTACCCGTTGTACCCGTTGTACCCGTTGTACCCGTTGTACCGGTGCCACTCGTACCGCTTGTACCGGTGCCACTCGTGCCACTCGTACCGCTTGTACCGCTTGTACCCGTGCCGCTTGTACCGCTTGTACCGCTTGTACCGGTGCCACTCGTGCCACTCGTACCGCTTGTACCGCTTGTACCGCTTGTACCCGTGCCGCTTGTACCGCTTGTACCGCTTGTACCGCTTGTACCGCTTGTACCGCTTGTACCCGTGCCGCTTGTACCGCTTGTACCCGTGCCGCTTGTACCGCTTGTACCGCTTGTACCCGTTGTGTCCGTGCCACTCGTACCGCTTGTACCGGTGCCACTCGTGCCACTCGTACCGCTTGTACCCGTTGTACCCGTTGTGTCCGTGCCACTTGTACCGCTTGTACCCGTTGTGTCGGTGCCACTCGTACCGCTTGTACCGCTTGTACCGGTGCCACTCGTACCGCTTGTACCGCTTGTACCCGTTGTGTCGGTGCCACTCGTACCGCTTGTACCACTTGTACCGCTTGTACCGGTGCCACTCGTACCGCTGGTGCCGCTGGTGCCACCGCCACCTGCACCGCCTCCAGCACCGCCCGACTGGGCAGAAGCAGGCACTGCTAAGGAAACCGTTGCTAAACCTAAAGTACAAGCGCTTGCTAAAACAGCTTTCAACAATTTAGAAGATTTCATGGTAATGCTTGCTTTTACGTAGAGTCTTGCGATCGCTTGTGATGCCAAAACCGCAGGGTCAACTTGACAGCGTAACGTGCAATTTTTGTAACCTTTGCTGCGGGATTATGATGGTAAGGGAGCAAATTTAGTCCCGTTCCCTCGATTATTTTCCCCTGATCAATTACACCGCAGCGTTAATAGTTTATAAGCTATTACGTATCGATCAAGTTTGCCATTCATCTTTAGGAATATTTGGTAAAACGGCGTTTTATTTCAGGTGGTGGATGATATTTGATTGGGCGGCCGACTAGCTAAATAAAAATTTGTGCACGGGATACAAACCGGGCTGATATGAAAAATTTTGGGTTGAGTAACGAGACATATAGCAATCCTCGCATCAGTTTCAATAACTGGTTAACTGGTTCCCAGGCTCTTCCTGGGAACCGATGTCACTCTTGAAGAGCCTCGGCCCAGACTATGGAGGCTCTGCCTCCGGATATGCGTTACCAGGCTCTTCCTGGTAACGAGTATAATCATTTAGGATTGCTATATACGAATCACCGGGTTTCTGAGATAAGGGCGCGGATATTCCTATAAATTTTCCCCGGCGGCTGGTGCTTTGATGCAGAAATTATTGATTTTCTCACCGTCAATTTTGGGTTAGCGATCCGCCAGATGAGTTAGTTTAAGATTTTTGTGAGCGCTATTTTTCCTTAACTTGCTGCTGGTAATTTGGGCACTGGCAGAATACCGCTCAAACTTTCTCAGGAAACTAAATTATCTCAAAAAGCCCGATCGGCGGTCGATCGTCCCATAGCGCCTGCAATCCCGCAACAGCAAGGCTTTTGACTGGGATTTGAGTTGCCTCAAAGACGAAGGCGAACTGAGGGCTATCCGAGTCGTGCCCGCGCGACATGAAATTAACCAACGGCGGCACAGTCGTCAAAATTGCTTGGGAGTGCGATCGGGCAAACTCTGATATAGTAAAGCCACAGGTATGCCAGAGAGCGCTTGTTCTCTAACACATTTTCCAAGGGGAGATCAAATATGCTGCATCGAATTCTTGCCAAAAGTCGCTATCTAATGTTAATCGCTGTATTCGGTTGTTTTGCAGCGTCTATGACGCTTTTGATCTACGGTGCCTTGGAAACCGTCATTACCATCGGCCACACAGCTACAGTACCGGTTTCCAGCGAAAACTCGAAACAACTGATTCTGTCTTGCATCGAAGTTGTAGATTTGTTTCTCCTAGCCACAGTATTTTACATTACTGCACTCGGACTGTACGAGCTGTTTATTGACGAGCGCATCAAAGTACCAGACTGGCTAGAAATTCACACAATAGACGACCTGAAAAGCAAACTCACCAGCGTGATTGTAGTAGTGTTGAGTGTATTGTTTCTCTCTGAGGTAGTTCGGTGGGACGGCGGGACGAAAATCCTTCCCTTGGGAGTGGGTATCTCTTTAGTAATCGCTGCGCTGACGTATTTTCTGAGTTCGCAGGGGAAAAAGCAGAAGTCAGATTAAGGGCTGTTTGAGGAGGGAAATTAGCCAAATCCGGCTGAACCAGCAACGGCAATCAAGTTGCATTATGTTTCATGAGTAATTTAATATTACATCTGTCTTTGGACTGATAGGAAGGCAATCTTAAACTTGCTTTTGGAGAGAGGAAAGTAGTGGATTCTAGTATATAAGATTAAATTTATGTTTAATAATTAGAGGTCATTATGCCAGAACAACAATTTGATACCTTACCTTCAGAAGCACAAGAACTCCCCCAAGGGGCGAAACAAATTTTTCAGGCGGCTTTTAAGAGCGCTAGTGAAGATGGAATGAGCACCGATGGTGCTACTAGCGTGGCTTGGAACAGCGTAAAATCTGAATATGTTCAAGGCGAAGGTGGCACTTGGCATCACAAGGGCGACGATACTAACCAAACCAACAAATCTGTACAGTCTGGTGGCAATTAATTATCAGCCATCAGTAATGTCGTGTCCGCTAACCTAACCCCTATGCGTTGTTTAGTGAGGGCTTAATTCCTCAAATTTTGATGAGAAGCAAGAGTCCTCACTACCAACTAATTGCAGTGACGTTATTCTAGCGGGCATGATATCATCAGTCCTTAGCAATAGACCTCTTGCAAAAATAGCTGGGACGTGCAAGATGCCCATCCCACAAAAAGTTTTTTCTCTTGTGGGATGGGCCGGAGAACCCGTCCGAAAATTTGCTTAAAAGGACTTTTGCAAAAAGTCTAATGTACTCATCACTTGTGGTTAAGGCATTACGTTGATAGCTGCTGGCAATCGCGGTGGTACAGAAGTTAATGCAGCCTGTTAATTGGCTTAGCGGGTGACAAGGCACCTCTAGTCTAAACAGGACAAAGGTTTGAGAGAATGGTAAGGTAAAAAAATAAGGAG
>NZ_JAUBQW010000294.1:0-1674 GCF_036701485.1 Microcoleus sp. Pol11C3
ATGGGAGAGCGTGGATGCTGGCGACTGAAGGCATACTTATTCATTTTACTATGGGCGTGTTCCCGGACATGATATCAGTTGTTCAGCACAGATATATTTTGATTAAAGGCTGCAGGTTGTATTCCAGAGCGATAGGGCAAAGCGATTAGCGCCGATCGCAACTCCCCAGGAACCACATTGATTAGGGTGATCGATCATCATTAATTGAAGCAGCACGGCGACTAGCAAAAGCATCTTTATTGGGTTGAAGCGACAAATCATCTAACAGCACCAGCGAGGTCTTGACAATGATTACCTTATACACTGCACCATCTTTTGAGGAACTACCTAGCATCAGCCCACCCTGTATAGAGCTTGAAACTTGGCTTCGTATGGCAAAGCTGCCCTACAACAAAGTCATCGTGATAGCACAAAGTTTTGAGCTTGCCCCCAAGGGTAAAATTCCTTTTATCGACTGATTTTGCCACACCTACTGCTAGCTTGGCTGCCGTCTCTAACATTACTATAGCTGGTGGTACAAGTCAGACATTGACAGTTACTTTTACTGATAGTAGTGGAGTTGATGTTAGCAGTTTCGATAATTCTGACCTGGTAGTAAACTGGTCAGGTGGGGCAATTTCTGCTACATTTGTCAACCTCGATACTAATAGTAATGGCACCCCTCGCACGGCAATTTATTCTCTAACTCCGCTTGGGGGAAGTTGGGATGATACAGATAATGGGAGTTATGCTGTTAATTTGCAAGCATCGCAAGTAAAAGATACTTTTGGCAATCAAGTTGTAGCTAGCAATTTAGGCAGTTTTACTGTTAACATTCCCACGCCAACACCGACTCCAACGCCAACACCGACTCCCACGCCGACTCCCACGCCGACTCCGACAATAACTCCGACTCCAACTCCGACTCCGACTCCGACAATAACTCCGACAATAACTCCGACAATAACTCCGACTCCAACAACAACTCCGACAATAACTCCGACAATAACTCCGACTCCGATTCCAACTCCGACTCCGACAATAACTCCGACTCCCACGCCGACTCCCACGCCGACTCCGACTCCGACAATAACTCCAACTCCGACTCCAACTCCGACTCCGACTCCGACAATAACTCCAACTCCGACTCCAACTCCGACTCCAACGCCAACTCTCGGTACTCCCGCTGTCATTTTCCTTGAACCACTGGGCAGTACCAACGTACTCGAAAGCTTGGGCAGCGATATATACAAAGTGCGACTAAATACTCAGCCAACTGCTAATGTCACCGTCGCCATTACGCCTGAAACTCAAGTTATTGTCAGCCAACCTGCCCTTACTTTTACTCCCGTCAATTGGAATGTCGCCCAAACGGTAACGGTGACTGCGGTTGACGATGCGGTTGTTGAGGGCGAGCGTGTCAGCCCCATTAGCCACGCCACTACCAGCACTGACACATTGTATGATAATCTCGTCGCCCCTCTCACAGTCAATATCAGTGACAACGATAACTTAGGCGATGTCACAACCTTGTTGAAAAAGTCAGTAATCGGTTTGACCGATAAGGACGATCGCGTCACAGGATCGCCATTGAATGACATTATCTACGCACGCCCCCGCAATGACTATCTTCATGGCAAAGCAGGCGATGACTTGCTTTACGGACAAAAAGGGGATGACGGCATCAGTGGCGGT